>NZ_JCACKO010000023.1:0-62661 GCF_059505445.1 Brasilonema angustatum
GGCCCCGTGCCGAACGGTTCCGCTAGCCCCTAAGGGGGCCGGAGCTAACGCTAACGCCAGTCGCCTCTGTCGGGAAACCCTTCTGCAGCGCTGGTCTCACCAGACACCTAGTAGGTCAGGAAATTCTCGTGCGTAGTGCTGGCTCCTCGTGGCGACTGACGCCTCTATTGTTCTGAGGTAAGTGTCCTACATAACCTAACCATCTGTCGCATTATTTTTTTAAATCAGTATTACCCATTATGGCAGCAGGGGAAGCTTAACCGAGCAGTTCTTCAACTCCGGAGAAAAAAAGGAAATCTTATACCGGAAACCCACTAAGCATTTAGTTAATAAACAGTTAGCTCTAAATTCTGAACTTTACTGCTCAATCCGGAAAATTTACAAAAAAGTTTGTCTTTTAGACATTTCATTTATGTACTGTTAGCAATTTAATACTTATTACAAGGAGGGTTTTATTCAGAATTTTGTCTTTTTAAGACTGAGGGGTTAAACCCCACACCCTTTTATTCCACTTATTAAGATATACATTTATGTTGTTGGCTCCTAAAAATGCCTACAAGTACTGATAAGTCAAGCATTTATTAGACAAATAAGTTGTTATTTAGCACCTTTTGTTGATATTTTTTTAAAAATCTGAGTTACATTTATACCATAAATTAGACTTTTTATTTAATTAAAATATTTAATTATATTTAATACTATAAATTAATTGTCAATTTTACTGTTCTAACAAAAATACTTGAATATTTTGTATCTTCTCTAACATTCCTATATCAGCCAGATTGATAAAATTAACAAAAATTGTCGAAACAGGAAGGTAGTTTGAACCTTGGATTATCTTTTCAACGTAAGGTCAGCGATTTTCCCGAAAAGAAGTTGCTTTTACACCCAAAACATAACTATCAGTTTTGAGCAGCACAGCAATTTGCAAAGAGCCGCACCACCTGTTACTGTGTCAACTTTATTACAAAGGCAGGTGAAACACTGAAACCTGCATTCTATCGGGATCTATATTGAGGCAGACTAAAACTGTAGGGAAGATATCGAATAAATGCGGGAAGGGAGTAACTCGCTTACAATTATCTTGCTCTACCCAGTACTACCTAAATTCGTAAGAACCCCACGAAAATTACCTTTGTTTGAAAGATACATCATCCATTAGCCGTAGGCACTAGCTAGTTGTTGAACTGAAACAATCCCTTCAAAGCAGGCATTCTCCTTGAAACCATGCCTTCTTTGTCGGAACTAATTTTCTACTGTGTCGGTTCAAGCCTCTAGAGGAAAGGTGCGCTTACGAAATGGTTGGCAGTTTATCCTGCGTATATGCTCTATATGATACCTACGATTAAGTGACAGAAATTTTCGGTTTTTTCCTAAGGGAATTCTACATATAGAGTGCAAGCTCGGATTTATTGCTTGAAAACACGGATGAATTACCAACCATGACTACCATCAACACTCATACTTAACGCATAATAGATGATCTAAGGGAAACACATTACCCTAATGTGGGTGTATACTACTTACTTTCCATTGACTGACAATTTTGTAAACGTGCTATTCAACTGTTTGTAATATGAGTAACGACGTAGATCTGATCAAACGTCTCGGCCCCAGTGCAATGGATCAGATCATGCTATATCTAGCTTTTAGCGCTATGCGCACAAGTGGGCATAGGCATGGGGCATTTTTAGATGCAGCAGCAACGGCTGCAAAGTGTGCAATTTACATGACCTATCTGGAACAGGGACAAAACCTGCGAATGACAGGGCATTTACACCACCTTGAGCCGAAGCGAGTCAAAATCATTGTTGAGGAAGTTAGACAAGCGCTAACTGAGGGTAAATTACTGAAGATGCTCGGTTCTCAAGAACCGGGCTATCTGATTCAGTTACCTTATGTATGGATGGAAAAACATCCTTGGCGACCAGGGCGATCGCGGGTTCCAGGGACAAATCTGACATCAGAAGAGAAAAAACACATTGAGCAAAAACTGCCGTCTAATCTGCCAGATGCTCAGTTAATCACCTCTTTTGAATTTTTGGAGTTAATCGAATTCCTGCACAAGCGCTCTCAGGAAGATTTGCCTCCAGAACATCGTATGGAACTGAGTGAAGCATTGGCGGAACACATCAAGCGCCGTCTGCTCTATTCTGGTACGGTGACACGCATTGATTCACCTTGGGGAATGCCTTTCTATGCTCTGACTCGTCCTTTTTATGCTCCAGTTGATGAGCAAGAGCGGACTTACATCATGGTCGAAGATACTGCTCGGTATTTTCGGATGATGAGAGATTGGGCAGAACGCAGACCAAACACCATGCGTGTTTTGGAAGAACTGGATATCCCACCAGAGCGATTTGAGAGAGCGATGGAAGAATTGGATGAAATTATACGTGCCTGGGCAGATAAATATCACCAAGACGGAGGAGTTCCGATGATTCTACAAATGGTGTTTGGCAAGAAAGAAGACTAAAAGCCTGTTAACAGTTAACAGTTAGCAGTATTAAAGTTGATTGATAGCTGATAACTGACTGATAACTGATAACTGTTAGTAGAGCTTATTTGCTACTGGGATTTGCCGGGGTTTGAGATGGTTGAGATGGGATTGGATTAGACTCAAAAGTTGGTCTGAAATCCGTAGGTTGCCGATTTGACGGGATAAAAGAAGGCAAAAAGCCGCTAACTTTGTCGCTGGCGTCGATACAAGTCTCCATTGCTTGAGTCGGGGTAAAATCTACTTCAGTACGCAAACCGACTACACATTGAGCAAAACGTACAGGTAACAAGCTACGACCACAATAATTTAAAACTTCCTGACCAACACCCTCACGAGTGTAGCGGCTGATACCAACAACACAACTCCCTAACTCTTCAGGACGCCGTGCTTGCCGACAAGTTGCTAGGGCTTCAGATGCTGCAATTTGTGTTTGTCGTCCAATTCCAGTCACACAGGCAGACAAGTCCCCAGGACGTACTGCTTCAGCACAAGCTTGTGACGCTACTTGTGCAGCTACACCCACACTCAAAAGTCGTCCAGCACATAAACGAAAATCATTTGTGTATGTGGTAGTGACAGCCAACGCTGATGAAGTCATTGCAAAGCATCCAGCCACAGCAAACATTGGTGTGGCTAGCACTACAGTAACTCTAAAAATAACTGCTTTTAAGGCGTCTGCGCTTCTTTCAAGACGCTGTGCAGTATGTCCAGATCTTTGCCCAAGCGTGTGGGTATCTTTGCTTTTTCTCTTGCCTAACATTATTTTTCGTTCTCCAAACACCCAAAGGTATGCTACCTCATGATAAAAGCCCACTTTGATGCTTGCAATACAGAGCAGGGAAGATGAGGGAGGGAGAGAGTGAGGGAACCAGATACAATTTCCTATCTTTCCTCCTTCCATTCTCATTGCCTTGATTTCGCAATCTTATTTAGGACTGCTATATAATTGTATGTCTGGGTAAAGTTAAGCAAGATTAAATTTAGGAAACTCATGTCCCGATACAGAGGACCACGCCTTAGGGTTGTACGTCGCTTAGGCGACTTACCAGGATTAACTCGTAAAAGCGCTAGACGCGCCTACCCGCCAGGTCAACATGGTCAGAACCGCAAAAAACGTTCTGAATACGCCATCCGGTTGGAGGAAAAGCAAAAGCTCCGTTTTAACTACGGTGTGACTGAAAAGCAATTGCTACGCTACGTACGCAAAGCGAGACGCGTTACCGGTTCTACCGGACAAGTGCTGCTGCAATTGCTGGAAATGCGCTTGGATAATACTATTTTCCGCATGGGTATGGCTCCCACTATTCCGGCGGCTCGCCAACTGGTGAATCACGGTCATGTTACAGTTAATGGTCGCGTTGTCAATATTGCCAGTTACCAATGCCGTGCCGGAGAGCAAATTGCCGTCAGAAACCGGGAAGCATCACGGAAGTTGGTGGAAGCTAACCTACAATACCCTGGTTTGGCAAACTTACCCAACCATCTGGAGTTTGACAAAAACAAGTTGCTTGGCAAAGTCAACAGCGTTATTGAACGCGAGTGGGTGGCGCTACAAATTAACGAACTGCTTGTGGTGGAATACTACTCACGTCAAGCTTAAGTCAAGAGTCAACACTCAACAGTCAACAGTCCAAAGTCAAGAGTTAAAAACTCTATGAGTTTGGACTACCGACTGGTGGACTAACCACCAATTTGTGACATGGTACGGGTGTAGATACCAGTCGCCGTACCTGAATAACGTTGCTTAAAGTTAATTTCTGGCTTAATTGCCAACAAGTCCCTAACCTGAGCCCGCAATTCGGCAGTGCTGATACCTCCACGCAGAGCAGTTTTTAAGTCAATTTGATCAGCTTCATTTAATAAACAGGGACGTAACCAACCATCGGCGGAAAGACGCATCCGGTTGCAGCGATCGCAAAAACACTCCGACATCTGACTGATAAATCCCAGTGTCCCTTTCGCTCCCGGAATTTGAAACACATCAGCAGGACCATTACCACGAACTTGGGATTCTGTCAATCCCCAACGTTGGCGGATGCATTGGCGTAACTCTTCTGAAGATATCCAACTGCGATCGCCAAACAACTGCGAATTACCAATTGGCATAAACTCAATAAATCGCACGTGCCATTGTTTATCAATCGTCAACGCCGCAAGATCCAGAACTTCGTGGTCGTTGACACCAGGAATGACCACCACATTTAGCTTCAACGGGTCAAATCCTAGGCGATAAGCTGCATGAATCCCCTGCCAAACTTGTTCCCAGCGTGGACGACCGCGATTATTTATAATTTGGTCAAAGGTGTCGGAATCAAGGGAATCTAGGCTAATATTGACTCTTCGCAAACCAGCATCGTACAGGTTTTGCGCCATTGGAGCGAGTAAAAAGCCGTTTGTTGTCATTGAGAGGTCTTGAGTTTGGGGGAGAGAGGCGATCGCTCTCACCAATTCCACCACACGGGGACGCAGTAAAGGTTCTCCCCCAGTCAAACGAAACCTAGTAAATCCAACGGGGATAAACACTTCTTGAATAAGGGTCAGCAGTTCCTTATCAGTCAACAACTGCTGCTTGAGGATGTAATCAAGCTCCGCTCCCTCTGGCATACAGTATTGACAGCGGAAGTTACAGCGGTCTATTAAACTTATGCGGAGGTAATCTACCTGGTTCATGGTTTTATAGAATTATTTTATCGTCTACTTTCACAAGATGATGTTTTTGTCAAGCTATACAAGCTTGCTTTACGAATTTTATTTATATTCTTTTAAGGTAGCGTGTACTAAATATATTTGCGAAATAGCAATCTCAAATCATTAATTGGATAGAGGAGATTTTCGGCTCAACATTGGGATACGATTATCTATGCCGATAGGAATTCCTCTAGAGTCGCCTTCGTCAGGTTTTGCAGACCGTCCCAAACTAGGAGGTATAAAAGGTTTCCTGTCACCTTGCAGCTTAAGTTGACCTGCTTGTTGGGAACTGATGAATTTGGGTGTGATGCTTTGCTGTGGTTTTACCTGTGCTTGTGCTTGTACTGGTGTCCAATCACGACTAGTAATAGTTGTGACACCAAGAAGTCCAGCCAACAAGAGGACGAAAGATTTTTTATTCATTGCTGTTAACACTCCAAATTGAAATATTTGATACCAAGTTGCGACTCAAAACCTCACCCTCGCTTTTAGCTGCGCTAAAATCTTTCCCTCTCCTTACTAAGGAGAGGGATGCCCGACAGGGCAGGGTGAGGTAAGACCAGTGCGCATAAGGAGGATCTCCCTCCGTAGGCATCTGGCGTGCGTGTCCGGAGGACATACCCAGAGGCTGATACGTATGCGTGTAATATGAACTACCATTACTTGCTCTCATCCTTTGCTTAAGAACCAAAAAACCTCATCTCCACTCACCTTGCAAGGTAAAAGCCGCCCAATAGTAAGGGTTTCGCCAATCTTTTTGCCTCCACAGTTTAAGTTGTGCCTCACGCAGAGCAATTGTGGGAGATGTCTTTTGCTGCAACATCGCTGTGTAAAATAGGGGCATTAATTTTGATGTTGCAGTGTCATTAACTTGCCACAAAGACACCACAGCACGTTTTGCTCCTGCATACATTAATCCTCTTGTCAAGCCCACTAATCCTTCACCTTGGACATCTTTACCTAAACCTGTTTCGCAAGCACTCAGCACAACTAAATCTGCACCTAAGTCCAAGTTAAAAATGTCACCCAGGCGTAGAGTACCTGGAATATTAGGTTTGCCTTGTTTGTCTATTTGAGAAAGTATAATTCCCGATTTTTCTGGGTTGATAGGGTCAGCAAAGCCGTGGGTTGCAAAGAGTATGAATCGATATTGTTTGAGTTGTTTGCTAGTTGCGAAGTTGTAGTTAGCATCAAAATCAAAAGCGTACACACTTTCCAAAGGCGAGACAAGTTTTAAGATTTGTTCGGCTTCTGTGCGCGTACCCGGTAGCCGTCCCCATCCTGTACGTTTAAGATTTCTCGCGGTTTGTTTGAGGCTGGACTGTTCGAGATTGATTTCAGGACCGAGGGAAGGGGGTTTACCTGTGAATCGCTCGTCATCAGCTGCAAATATGGGGTCAGCAAGGACGGCTAGGGTTTTGGGTGCGACTTGGTGTTTGTTTAAGTCGTTTCGGTGGATGGCGATCGCCGTGACGGAAGGTAGATTTACAATCTCGTGGTTGACTAGCAGAGGCTGATATAGAACCTCTCCCCCAGCCCCTCCCCTACTAGGGGAGGGGGGTTTATCTTGCTCCCTCTTCCCTGGTAGGGAAGAGGGTTGGGGAGTTAGGTCAGTTAATGCTGCAAAGGGAATTTCTTGCAATCCACCATCCGCAACAATCACCAAGCGCTTTTTCCCCAACTTCTGTGCAACGGGTGCAAGGATAAGCTTGCTGAGTTCAGTTGCAGCTTGGGTGATTTCTTGAAAATCTTTGGCTTTTTGTTCAGCGGGTAACTTCTGGCAGTTTAAACCTGGGTTTTGACATTTTCTCAATAGTTCCTGGAATGTGGCTGCTGATTTTTCTATCACTTCGCGTCCAGGGAGTTCATAAGTATTGAGAGAATTGGGAGTCACCGCCCAAAGATAACTGCGTTCTTTACCCAAGGAATATTGTAATAGCAGGGTGTCTTTATCGAGTTGTTGCTGAATTTGGGGTAACTTGAGGATGTCCCGTTCGGGGTCGGGATACTTCAGTTCAGCATATTTAGGGCTAGTCGTGCGGATTTTGGTTTCTAGTTCTTTTTGTTGAGTCAGGAGGTCTTCGACTTCTTTTTTGAGCTTTGCTTCTGCTGGTTGAGTTTCTGGTTTTTTAGGTAGGTCTTGTAGTCGTTTTGCTCTAGCATCAATTAACTGCTGCAAGCGCTTTTCTTCTGCCAAGAGTTTTGGATCAGCGCCTTTGCGGATATTAGCATGAGCTTCAGTTAAAAGTTCGATCAAACCACGAGCGCGGGAGCGTTCGCTGATGTGCAGTGCAAGAGCATCATATCCTTTTGATGGATTCTTTTTGTGCAACTGCATCAACAGGTCGATGTAGAATTTGTAATAATTTTGCACTGAGGCGAAGTAGGAAGTTCGTAAGTCTTGGTTGTCAATTTTCGTGCGTAAATCTTCGATAATTTTGATTGTTGCTTCGATTTGTTTGCGGGATTGTTCTAAGTTGCCTCGGTAGCGTTCTAGGTAAGCTAGGTTAAAATGGGTTTTAGCTTCTCCATCCCTGTCGCCCACCGCGCGAACCAGTGGAAGTCCTTGGTTGCAGAATTCAAGTGCTTTTTGTTTTTCTCCTAAATCGTCGTAAACTAGCCCGATATTATTGAGTGTTGCGGCTTCTTTACTCCTGTCGCCCACCGCGCGAACCAGATGGGCATTATGAACTGCATGGTGGAGTCATTGTTAAAATGCCGCAACCATTAGGAGGACATGAAGAAATCACAGGTTTTTTATCGATACAACTAGGTGTCCAATGTTATCAATTAGGTCTTCCTTACCTCATCCCCAAAACAGCATTGGTAAAACCACTAGAAAGTGAATCAGCTTATTCACCAAATGTAGTGTTAATAAACCGTGAAAATCTGATCAACGAAGAATTATGGAAACACGAATCGACTGTTACTCAAGCTGCATCTATTCCTTTAGTGGTTGAAGTCGTTAGTACTAACTGGCGTGATGATTATCTCAAAAAATATGCTGATTATGAAGAAATGGGAATTCCTGAATATTGGATTGTTGATTATGCAGCTAATGGTGGCAGAGAATTTATTGGCAAGCCTAAGCAACCGACTATCTTGATTTGCTCTTTGGACGAGGGTGAGTATCAAATTAGCAAGTTTCGAGGCGATGAGCGCATACACTCACCAACATTCCCACAATTGAATTTGACAGTTCAACAAATTTTTGAAGCTGGGAAATGATCAAGCAAGAACTCACCAACTCACGAGTCGTTTTAGTTGAAACTTTGGCACGGTCTTCTTGTGCAACTTAACCAAAACAGCAATTAAAATTGACATATCCCTATTCTGGTTGCTAAAGTGTCTGACTCTCTGCCGTTGCGCGAAAAGTATCTCGCCCTCATCGACGAAATTATCCAAACCACCCTCAAGGGCAAGATTAGCTCTCAAGAGCAGGTTTATCAAATGTTGATCAAAGGTGTGACTGCTGATACGGGGGAAGTTTTTGAACTGGCTTTGAGCGATCGCCTCAATTCCACTCAGCAACAGGTAGACACGGAAAAAGATGAACTCAAGCAAGCCAAAGCAACCCGCAGTCTCAGGGCAATCAAAACCATTCAAAGTCAATGGCAACGCGCTCAACAACAAAATAAAACTACAGAAGCCATTGTCTCAGCATTTAGAGAAGTGACGACTGCGGAAGTGGGAAGTCGTCTGGCTGCATTCTTACGTACTCTTGACTTCAACCGCAAGAATGCACTGAATTTGCAACAAATGCAGCAAGTGTCAAAGTCTTTACAACAATTTGCCCAAGCTGATTCGGATTTTCAGGAAATTTCAGATGGTATAAACCGTGGCATTGTTGGTTGGCAGCGACTGCAAGACCACTTAGTCAGTTGGATGTACGAGCAAAGCCGGGAATCACTGGGATTTGGTGGTGTACCAGGAGAACGTGGTCCTTGGGCAACTTGGGCAAAGCAAGTGAATAGTGAGTTTCCCAAAACACTTTTTAGCTACTTGGCTTTAGAGAAGTCTGCAATTGAATTTGCACAACAGCATAGCAGTGTCAGCCTGAGCAATTGGGTGGAGATGGCAGTTATTTTGCAGTACTTGCAACGGGGATTAATCAACTGGTTTGACCAACAGCCTTACAATGTCAAAGCAGGCTCTAAGTTGTCGATTTCGACTTTCTTGACATTTGCAGTGATTTGGAGTCAACTGGCAAGTGGCTTTGGTAGTACTGCATCAATATACAGCGCTGGTTGTTCTCAAGTCATGGTGCAAATTCTGCGAACCTTTGCACAGCGTTCATACTTTCCTTTGTACGGCGGAATTTTTGCTTCTTTTTCTGGGAAGTACTTACGAGATGCGCTGAATTATTTGGATGAACCGTTGCGTCAAGTAGAAGGAACTCAAGAAAAAGCACGGATTTTGACACTTTTAGGCTCTTCTCAACGAGCATTCGGGCAATATAAGCGTTCTGTGCAATTTCATCAACAAGCTTTGGAGATAGCACGCAGTGCAGGCGATCGCGCTTGTGAAATTGCCAATCTCAACCACCTCAGCCGTACCCACGTTGCCCAAAAAATGTATGCTGAAGCAATTGACTTTAGCCAACGCGCCTTAATACTGAGTCGGCAAACAGGCGATCGCACTGGCGAAGCAAATGCCCTTGTAAACTTGGGATACAGCGAAGTTATGCAAGCCCAGCAACTGGAACAATTAGAACCAGAAGTTTATGAGACAGCAATTAACTACTTGCAACAAGGTTTAACACTCTCAGAACGACTGGGCGATGTTCAAAGTAAGGCTCTGTGTTTTAGTAGTTTGGGTGTAGCTTATTTAATTATCGAACAACCTCAAACAGCGATTAAATATTTTGAAGACGGCTTTCAAGCAGCACAAATTTCTGGTGATTTGTATCTTCAAGGTTTGAACTTATCGAATTTAGGCGAAGCTTATTATTATTTACCCGACCAAGAAAAAGCAATTTATGCTGGTTGTTTGGGAATGTATTTATTAAACCAAATCGCTTCAAATGAATGGCAAAAATCTGCAGTTTGGCTGACAATTTTACAAGGACAAATAGGGGAAGAATCATTCCGAAATTTATTGCAGAAAAATCGTTCTAAAATAATTGCTGTCATTGGTGTAGATGGGTATGATTACATCCCACAACTGTTGGAAGAATATAGGAATCCTAAAAACTGATTTTTGAAGAAGACGGAAGTCACAAGTCAGAACAAAGAAAAATTCTTGCTCCCTACTCCCTACTCCCTGACTACTTCTTCACCAGCATATTCGCACACAAAATACCAGACGCTGCTACAGCAGGTACACCAATTCCTGGCGTAGTGCTATCACCAACGCGATATAATCCTCGTATTGGTGTGTGTGGTCCTGGAAACATGCCCTGTCCCGCTTGAATAGCCGGACCATAAGTTCCCTGATATCTTCGTAGATAATAAGCATGGGTTAAAGGTGTGCCAATAAGTTCTAACACAACACGCTCCCTAATATCTGGAATAATTTGCTCTAAAGCACGATATAAAGTTTGCGCTTTCTCTCGCTTTTTGTGTTCATATTTGTCGTTCCGTTCCCATCCCGCATATGGTTCTAGGGTGTAAGCGTGAACCACATAATGTCCCTCTGGGGCAAGTGTTGCATCCCACACACTAGGAATTGATATCATGCAAGTATTTCCCGGTACTGTGATATCCTTATTACTGTCGTGAACGACAACATGATGTCCGATCAAATTTTCTAAACCATCTGCACGAATACCTAAATGTAAATGCATAAAACTATCAACTACTGGTGTATTCAATGCAGCTTTGCGAAAAGACGAGGGCAAATCATCGGGACGTAATAACTTAGTGTAAGTGTCCCATATACTGGCATTAGAAATAACAATGGGTGCTTTGAGGATTTCACCTTTTGTCAACTGGACACCAATGACTTTGCTATTCTCAACTAAAATTTGCTCTACATGATGTCCCAAAAGTAATTGACCGCCCCAACGTTCTAACCCTCGCACCAAAGCCTTGACAATAGCCGCACTCCCACCCACAGGATACTCAACCCCAGCGCGGGAACGTTCACCTAACATAAAAGCTACCTCTGGAGCAATCGTGCCATGTGCTTTTAAACCAGATAGTAAAAAGCATTCTAGGTCGATAAGCCGCCGTACCCACGGCTCTTGTACTGTTGCATCCATCACATTACCCACAGATGCTTGTACAAGAGACAAATGAGGTAGCATCTTTAACAAAGAGGGTAAGTAACGTCCGAGCAACACAGGAATCACTTGCCAATCTCCTCGTAAAGCTAGTGTAGGAATACCTTTCATCGCGTCGTACAATGGCAATAAGCGTTCCTCAAAGCGCTTGAATTCCTTCGCTCCTTGGGGCGTAATTTTCGCAATTTCTTCACGGTAATGGAACTGATTGCTATAAACAGGTAAACTCGCTTCAGGAAAATGGTAGAGTCCAAGGGGGTCGTAAGGTACAGATTCTAAAGATTCGCCCAAAACGTCAAGAACTTGTTTGACGGGATTCAAACTTCCGGCACTTGTCAGACCACAATAGAATGAGGGACCGGAATCAAATTCAAATCCCCGTCGTCTGAAGGTATGGGCAGCACCCCCAGGTATTGTATGGCTTTCACAGACAATTACCCGCTTACCGTAACGAGCAAGTAATGCAGCAGTAGTTAACCCGCCAATACCACTACCGATAACAATGACATCACTATCCTGCATTTTTCTTATTTGTCAGCTGCTTTGTAAAGTCCAGGGTCAAGAGTTCAAAATTTAGAGTAACTTATTTTAACTAATGACTAATGACTAATGACTGAACCTTTGATTGAACTAAAAGGCGTTTCTAAATCCTTTGGTAGCAATAAGGTTTTAGATAACGTAGATTTGACAATTTACCGAGGCGAAGCACTAGGAATTATAGGTCCTAGTGGTACTGGAAAATCAACAATTTTACGGGTAATTGCTGGATTAATTGCTCTTGATTCTGGAGACGTTTTTATTAAAGGGGTGCACCGAGAAGGATTGATTGAAGATGGGACAGATCCAGTTGGTATTGGTATGGTGTTTCAGCAAGCAGCGTTGTTCGATTCTTTAACGGTGGAGGAAAATGTGGGTTTTTCACTTTATCAATACTCAAAACTGCGGCATTCTCGGATTCGAGAACTTGTTCATGAAAAATTGGAGATGGTGGGGTTATCAGAAGTAGGCGATCACTATCCAGCTGAACTCTCTGGAGGTATGCGAAAACGAGTCAGCTTTGCTCGTGCGATTATGTCTAACCCCGATAATCCCAAATCGGCTCCAGAAGTTTTACTGTACGATGAACCAACAGCCGGACTTGATCCCATTGCTTCCACTGTGATAGAAGATTTGATTCGGCAGTTGCAATGTATACAGGGAATTTGTAATACTTACGCTATTGTTACTCATCAACAAAGCACTATTCGTCGCACGGCTGACAAAGTGGTGTTTCTCTACCAAGGTAAAGTGCAATGGCAGGGTAGTGTCAGTGAAATAGACACTACAGATGATCCTTTGATTCGACAATTTATTAGTGGAAATGTTTCTGGACCAATTCACGTTGCTGGTTAGGGTAATTTTGGATTTGGGATTTTAGATCGAAAAAAACCTACAACCTCAAATCTAAAATCTAAAATCCATAGGTGAGGAAAAATAAAATGCGAGGTTTATTGACAAGCCGCTTCGCCTCTGGGCGAACTTTTCGAGAAGGTTCTGTTGGGTTGTTGCTTTTATTGGGACTGGGAGTGTTTGGGTTAATTATATTATGGCTAAGTAAATTCACTTTTGGTCGTAATTCATACAAAGCTATTGTGGAATTTGCAAATGCGGGCGGTATGCAAAAAGGAGCACCTGTTCGGTACAGAGGTGTAAAAGTAGGCACTATTTCTGCCATTCGACCAGGAGCAAATAACGTTGAGGTCGAAATTGAAATTACCAAACCCAAGCTGATTATTCCTAGCAATGTCGCAGTTGATGCTAATCAGTCTGGATTGATTGGCGAAAGCGTTCTTGACATCACACCAAAAACAGAGCTACCTCCTGGAGCTGTAGTAGGCAAACCCTTAGAAAAAAATTGTAACCCTCAAATTATTGTCTGTAATAATTCTCGATTAAAAGGTCAAATTGGAATCAGTACAGATGAACTGATTCGTTCAAGCACTCAGTTAGCAACTGTATACAGTGACCAGAAATTCTACGGTAATGTGAATAGAGCTGTAGAAAATACTGCTCTTGCTGCTGCAAATATTGCTGAGTTAAGTCGTAACTTCACAGTTTTAAGCAAAAACCTTCAACAACAACTAAACTCCTTTTCGGCGACGACTAATACAGTTCAAAAAGCAACAACTCAACTGAGTGCATCCAGTACCAAAACTCTAAGTCAATTCGGTAATACTGCAGACCAATTTAGTTCCACTGCTAAAGAACTTCGTTTAACAAACACTCAAGTTAGTAAGCTGATTAATAATCTTGATAATCTAGTTACTAGCAACCGCTCTTCACTTGTTGCAGCCTTAAACAATATCACCGAAACTAGCAATCAGTTACGTAAAACAGTTAGCAGTTTTTCACCTGCTGTTAATCGTGTAACTCAAGGAGAATTAATCAAAAATTTAGAAACTTTGTCTGCAAATGCTGCACAAGCTTCTGCTAATTTGCGCCAAATCTCCAACAGCCTTAACAACCCTAATAACGTGGTGGTTCTGCAACAAACTTTAGATTCTGCACGAGTCACATTTGAAAACACCCAAAAGATCACATCTGATTTAGATGAATTGACTGGAGATCCAGCTTTTCGGAAAAATTTACGACAACTTGTTAATGGTTTAAGTAGCTTGGTTTCCTCCACGCAGCAGATACAAGAGCACACGCAAATTGCCAGTACTCTAGACTCAGTCAAAGCTGTTGTTAACAATTCTAATGTGGCAATTTCCGTACCCGAGACAAACCAAGAGCAGACGTCATTTAGTCTGCCATTGACAGCTACCAAAAGTGCTGAGAAAACGTTTCAACCTACCACTATTACTGTGGCGAATCCCACACCAAGTAATCGTCCACAGCAGATGATGTTCGATCTCTCACCTGGTGCGACCAAAAGTGCTGAGAAAACGTTTCAACCTACTACCATTACTGTGGCGAATCCCACCCCAAGTACTCGTCAACAGCAGATGATGTTCAATCTCTCACCTGGTGCAACTAAAAGTGCTGAGAAAACGTTTCAACCTACTACCATTACTGTGACTTCTTCCACTCCAAACACTGAACAACAATCATCTGATACTAAAAGTGCTAGTAAGCAGCCTCAACGTACTAGTGATCAGGTGACTCCCTCTTTAGCTCAAGAAAACCTTTTGAGGAAACTGAGGGAACATCGTGAGCAGGGGAAATTAGGTGAGTAGAGAATACGACAGAGCAAACGCATCTAAGTTACCCGCCTTATAACAAGAGCGCTAAACGGAGTACCGTTATAGCGTGGGGCGAGGGCGCGAAGAAGCTAAAGCTTTTCCCAGAACTTGGAAGCTTAGCAGCATGACACCAACAAAAGCTATCACGGACGCGATTACCAGTCTGGCGGACGCAGAGAACCGCTTTGGGTTCGTCCGCATTGAGTCCGAGGGGTTTTTCTCGGAGTGGTGCGAAAAATTACCAGCCCTAACCGAAGCTGACAAAGCGAACCTCGATGTCCTACGACGCAGGTATCTTTACCACCGGGCTAGCGGTAATTTGCTAAAGGGGACGGTTATGCTGTTGCTGGTTTCCCCGTTACTGGCGCTTGCTGGGTTTTACGATCCGCCGTTCCGCATCAAGGCAGAAGAATCAGTGAATGTCGTAGTGGATGATGGTGAGGAGATTTTGCGCGGACGGATTGATGTGAAGTCTGCCGGACAGAAGATTCTGTCCGGCGAGCTTCACGTGCTGGTGCTGCAAGATCGCTTTTGGGTGATGGTGCTGGAATCTAAAAAAACCACGCTGTCGGTGTGGTCGGCATTACCGCAAGCCCTGGCGTATCTGATGGCGAACCTAAACCCCAATCTACCCGTATTTGGTATGGTGACGAATGGCGATGATATTTTGTTTGTCAAGGTGGAACAGGCGGATACGCCACAGTACGATTTGTCACGGGTTTTCGCGCCGTTTACTTCTGTTAGAGAACTGTACAGCGTTTTGCAAAGCCTCAAGCGGTTTGGTCAGGCAGTTACCTGTGTGTAATTACCCACAGTGCTATGAGTCATCTCAAAAGAGCGAAAACGCTTATTCCAATTCTTGCCAGCCAATCACGGGAAAATCTCACAACCAAACATAAAAATGTATTTCCCCTACACCCCTTTTTCAAGCCAGTACTAATTCCAATCTTCTTCTTCTTTTTTGCCCCGACTTTTGTAAATACCCCCACGACTGTGTAAGGCGCGT
Organism: Brasilonema angustatum; assembly: GCF_059505445.1. Lineage (NCBI taxonomy): Bacteria > Bacillati > Cyanobacteriota > Cyanophyceae > Nostocales > Scytonemataceae > Brasilonema > Brasilonema angustatum. The sequence continues at coordinate 15,642 of NZ_JCACKO010000023.1, forward strand.
GTTTTCTCAAAAAGTTCTTCTTCGCTCAGATTCCACTGCAACAAAATCTTATCCAAATCGCTTTGAATATCTCTTGCCCCAGGAAAACTGGAATAGCGAATTCGCAATCTAGCTAATTCTGCTAAATTATAATCAGTCGCCTCACCAACCAGTAAGTTTTCAATGATGGGGCGATCGCGATTGTACAACGGGTGCTGTTGGTCTTTATTTGCTTTACTCATCTTGATTTTAGGTTGTCAATTCGGACTCGTAAGTGAAGCGCTGTTTATTGTGACATAAACTACCGCTAACCGCCAACGAATGACTACTAATAATTATCCGTCTCTTCGCTTGTATTGACGCTCCTGACGGGTAACACGCCTAAACTCTTACGGCTCTCACTACTGTCACTCGACTTAAAATAAAGATACATTATCCATAAGAAAGTACACAAAAATTCAGGTGAGGGTGAATCTTAGATAGTGATGAGTGCGAATTGTGTGCTGAGTGACGAGAACCGAGTGCTAAATACAATTTCCTAGCACCCGCCATTCATATTCCTCAGAACTACCGTCAGGCTTCATTCTCTATACTACTGAAATCACCATTAGCCCAAGCAGCAAGGGAGCAAAAACCCAATATGTTTGAACACTTCACATCCGAAGCCATTAAAGTCATTATGCTAGCCCAGGAAGAGGCGCGTCGCCTGGGACACAATTTCGTAGGAACGGAGCAAATTCTCCTAGGGCTGATTGGAGAAGGATCAGGGGTTGCTGCCAAAGTGCTGACCGACTTGGGCGTTACCCTCAAAGATGCACGTCGCGAAGTCGAAAGAATTATAGGTCGGGGTTCTGGTTTTGTACCCCCGGAAATTCCTTTTACTCCCAAGGTGAAAAGTTTGTTTGAGCAAGGCTTTAAGGAAGCTCGCAGCTTGGGAAATAATTATATAGGTACTGAACACTTACTCTTGGGATTAACTGAAGCTGGTGAAGGTGTCGCCGCTAAAGTCCTGCAAAATTTGGGGCTTGATTTGTCGCAAATCCGCACTGCAGTTATTCGTCAGTTGGGTGAGGCGACATCTGTTTCCGGTTCCCGTGGCGGCGGTTCAAGACGTACCCAAAATTTAACTTTAGAGGAATTTGGTAGAAATCTTACCAAACAAGCGCAAGAAGGCAATCTCGATCCTGTTGTCGGTCGCGAAAAGGAAATTGAGCGTGCAGTCCAAATTTTGGGACGCCGCACTAAGAACAATCCTGTGCTGATTGGGGAACCAGGAGTTGGTAAAACAGCGATCGCCGAAGGTCTTGCCCAACGCATTGTAAACCAAGATGTTCCCGACATTCTACAAGACAAGCAAGTCATCAGCCTCGACATGGGGTCAGTGGTGGCTGGTACTCGCTTCCGTGGCGATTTTGAAGAACGCCTCAAGAAAATCATGGATGAAATCCGCACAGCTGGTAATATCATCCTGGTAATAGATGAAGTTCACACTTTGGTTGGTGCTGGCGGCACAGAAGGTGGTATGGATGCAGCTAACATCCTGAAGCCCGCATTGGCACGAGGTGAACTCCAGTGTATTGGCGCAACCACTCTTGATGAGTACCGTCAACACATAGAGCGCGATGCAGCCCTAGAGCGTCGTTTCCAACCGATTATGATCGGTGAACCATCGGTTGAAGAAACTATCCAGATATTATACGGGTTGCGCTCTGCTTACGAGCAGCATCACAAAGTCCAAATCTCTGATGCAGCAGTCGTTGCTGCAGCTAACTTGTCAGACCGCTACATTAGCGATCGCTTCTTACCTGATAAAGCTATTGACTTGATTGATGAAGCAGGTTCTCGTGTTCGCCTACGGAACTCTCTCAAGTCTGCTGATCGCGAACTCAAGCGCGAATTGGCGCTAGTGAATAAGCAAAAGCAGGAATCTGTCAAAACTCAGGACTTTGATAAAGCTGGTAAACTGCGCGATCAAGAGTTGGAACTTGAAACCAAATTGCGTGATTCACAAGAAGACAAATCTGTCAATAGCCCAATTGTTGATGAGGAAGATATTGCTCAGATTGTCGCTTCTTGGACTGGCGTTCCAGTCAACAAGTTGACTGAATCTGAATCAGAGATGCTGTTGCATTTAGAAGACACTCTTCACCAGCGTCTCATCGGTCAAGAGCAAGCAGTAACCGCAGTTTCTAAATCCATCCGTCGCGCTAGAGTTGGGTTAAAAAATCCTAACCGACCGATAGCAAGCTTTATCTTCTCTGGTCCCACAGGAGTAGGTAAGACAGAATTGGCGAAAGCATTGGCTTCTTACTTCTTTGGTGCTGAAGATGCGATGATTCGTGTGGATATGTCCGAATTCATGGAACGCCACACCGTTTCTAAGCTGATTGGTTCACCTCCTGGTTTCGTTGGATACGACGAAGGTGGACAACTCACTGAAGCAGTACGTCGCAAACCTTATACGGTAGTGCTATTCGACGAAATCGAAAAAGCGCATCCCGATGTCTTCAATATGCTGCTGCAAATCTTGGATGACGGTCGTCTCACCGATGCTAAAGGTCGGACAGTGGACTTCAAGAACACACTGATTATCATGACTTCTAACATCGGTTCTAAAGTGATTGAAAAAGGTGGTGGTGGTTTGGGCTTCCAGTTTAGCGAAGATGAAGCTGAGGCTACTTACAACCGGATTAAAATGCTGGTGAATGAAGAACTCAAATCATACTTCCGCCCAGAATTCCTCAACCGTCTTGATGAGATTATTGTCTTTACTCAACTTAAGAAAGATGAAATCAAGCAAATTGCTGATATAATGTTGCGCGAAGTCGCAATCCGCTTGACTGAGAAGGGAATAACTCTGGAAGTGAGTGATCGCTTCAAAGATCGTGTGTTGCAAGAAGGCTACAACCCCAGCTACGGCGCAAGACCGTTACGTCGGGCAATTATGCGCCTCTTAGAAGATTCTCTGGCTGAAGCGATCCTCTCAGGTGAGATTGGAGAAGGTGACACAGCTATTGTGGATGTGGACGATGACGGTCAAGTCAAAGTCAACAAGTCCGAGAAGCGAGAGTTGTTACTGGCAAATCTTGGCTAAGATTCGGTATAATGTCGCTTTTTGACTGATGGCACTTTTTAATAGTAGGGTGGGCATGGGTAGTGTCCACCCTACTGTTGTCAAGGTGACTTTTTTGCAGTAGCTAAAAGTTGAGCGGTGGAGAGATGATGATGCGGTAGGTCGTATTTTGGAGAGTCTTTCTTTTCAAAAATGATACCAATTAAAAAAAATACGACAGATGGAATGCTAAAAGCAATTACCAGTAAGTCTTTTACAATCACGCCAGTTCGCTCAAGTCGGGAGACAGGCTCACGCGACTGGCTCCAAAATCTAAAATCTAAAATCCAAAATGGTATGACTATTCTAAATTATAAACTGCGAGCCAACAAGCATTGTACCGATACCAACATCAGTAAAGATTTCCAGTAGCAGTGCGTGTGGAATACGACCATCAATGATATGAGCTGCACGAACTCCTTGAGCGAGCGATCGCACACAACAATTGACTTTGGGAATCATCCCACCACTGACAACACCTGTTGTAATTAACTCGCGGGCTTGTTGAATGTCTACTCTTTGAATCAGGGTAGAAGGATCTTTATAATCCTTGAGAATTCCCCTCGTATCCGTTAGCAAAATCAACTTTTCCGCCCCTATAGCTGCTGCTATTTCTCCTGCAACAGTATCTGCATTAATATTGTAAGGTTGTCCTGTCTCGTCTGCTGCGACGCTAGACACAACAGGAATATAGCCATTATTAACTAGTGTCTCCAAAATTTTGGTATCGACAGAGCAAACTTCTCCCACAAAACCTATGCCTTCTTCACCTTGAGGTCTAGCCTTGATTAAGTTACCATCTTTGCCGCACATTCCCACTGCTGAACCACCAGCTTTGCTAATCAAGGTAACTATTTCTTTATTAACTCGACCAACTAACACCATTTCCACAACATCCATTGTGGGAGCATCAGTCACTCGCAAACCATTTTTAAATTGGGCTTCGATTCCCAGTTTACTCAGCCAACTATTAATTTCTGGTCCACCCCCATGCACCACAATTGGTCGTAAACCAACACAAGATAGGAATACGATGTCACGGATGACTTTATCTTTAAGATTACTATCTTTCATTGCCGCGCCACCGTATTTAACGACAATAGTTCGACCACTAAATTGTTGAATGTAGGGTAGTGCTTCGCTTAGCACTTCTACCCGGCTGGCGGCATCTTGCTTTATCATGTGCTCAGTTTCGCTGACCATTATGGGAAGCTATTGTATAGATATCGCGGTTTTAGTTTCGGTCAATAAAATCCTAATATTGTAGTTAAAGTATTATCTACCTACAAAATAGAAATTTTTATCTTTACTAAAAATTGTTATCATTATTAATAGTAGACAATACTCCAGGTTTAAGAACGCTAGGAATTTGCTCTATAATTTTTGTGGCAATTTCTTCTGGGGTTTCTCCTTCGTTTACGGTAATTCGCAAATCTGCTTGTCGGTAAAGATGTTGTCTTTGTTCCAGGAGAAATTGCAGCTTTGCTTTGCGATCAACATTTTGCAGCAGTGGTCTTGTTGTATCTTCTGCTAATCGATCGCAAATTATTTCCACTGATGCATCCAGCCAGACAATTAAACCGTGGTGTAGGTAACTCCAGTTTTGTTGTTGTACAACAATACCTCCACCTGTTGCGATGACAAGCTTGGTGAAAGCACAAACTTGTGACAGTACCTGAGTTTCTAATTGGCGAAACGTTGGTTCTCCAAGTTCTGCAAATAATTGAGTTATCGATTTTCCACCAGCAGCCTTCTCTACACAAGCGTCAATATCAACGAATCCGTAGCCCAAATTCTGTGCCAAGAAGCGTCCTATAGTCGTCTTGCCAACGCCCATAATGCCAATTAGGTACAGATTAACCCCTTTTAACAAGTCAATAGTCATGATTGTTTGTAGTTGCCCTTCAGCATTAAGACTAACTACTTCTGACTTTACTTTAAATCTATTTTTAGCTTCTGTAAATTCTTTGTCTAGTTTATTCAAACCAGACACCATAACTACCGTTATTTATTTCAAGTTAGCGAAGAAAACACTATAACTATCTTTTATCTTAATTCACATTATATAAATAATAAACTTATATTAATTGAGTAACATTTGTTAGGGAATTTGCCTATTGTTACTTACGTATTTTTGGGCTTATATGCAAATTTAAGAAATCTTGATTGAAACTTTATTGTGATTATGTCGGTCAACATATACGAGCTTGACTACCACTGAATTGCACATTTTTGTGTACAAAAATACACTATTTTTCTCAAGCACTACATCGGTGTCACACTAATGAGTTGCAGTAAGCTGTAGTCAGCAAACCAGTGTTTTCGATCAAGGTGTAAAAGATGACAATTTCTCATGACAAATACAAAAAATATCTGCCAACTAAGCCGTTGAGGTACAAAGCCATTGCATATTTTATCGAGAACAACCTGATTAAATAACTGTGCCATAAGTGTGGTCGTTTGAGGTTTCAACCATGATTCGGATTCGAGATGTTGTGCAAAAAGCTTTAGCAACCGGCTATTTGACCGTTGAGGCAGAAAATCAACTGCGACAGCTGCTGACAACCCGCTATGATCTTGAAGATTTAAATGCTTTCATGAGCTTGCAGGAAGCTGCTATGACCGGAAAAGTTAAGCAGGAGTCACGTGGGGGATGTGGAATTTAATAGGGAGTATTCTATTGTACTCAACGACGGGGGCGCTTGTCGGGATCTTCAATATCCTCATCGAGAAATCCCCAATCATCATCCTGAGCTTGATTGGTTTGAGCTTGATTGGTCGTTGGTGGTTGATAAGGGGGGATAATAACTCGATAATCAGCATCGTAAACTGATTCAGTTTTCCCCACTCCAGAATTTTTCGGTTCGCGGTAGCTGTAGGAGTAAACTGAATCTGACTTGTTACTGCTTGATGGTTCTTGCTGACGTTCGTAAGTCTTAGAGTCCCTAACCTGTGTGTTTTGAGAATTGGGTGTAGGTGCTTGTTCTTTTTTTTCTTCGAAGTCCCAATCATCTGTGCTGTCATCTGTTTCCCAGTCATTAAGTGGATCACTAGTTCGTGTTGACTCAGTTTTACGATCTGATGATGAGGGAGAAGGACGGGGTGCTGGTTCTTCCTTAGGAGTTTGACTCTTTGCTGTCGAAGTTGCGGCTGTTCTCACCGGAGTTTGAGGTTGTTGTCCCGCAAAATAGTTAGAAAAGTTAAATAAGCTTGTGACGAATACAGTGGTAAAAGCACCCGCTGCAGTACTGAATAAAATCCAAATCGCCAGTGGTAATGCTTTAGATTTCATTCCCAAAAAGACCAGTGGGAGGACAGGTGACAGGTTTTGCACCAGTAAAAGCGTTAGTCCTCCTAACACCGTTAATAACAAAAATAAACGAAATACAGCCATAGTTGTTTAGTCATTAGTCATTAGGAGGCAGTGCGGTGAGTCCAGCACTGCGGGAGGGTTTCCCTCGTGCCGGCTCTGGCGTATGCGCAAAGCGCACGCCCAGAGGTCTAAAGCGCAGCGAGACCGCGGGGGTCTTCCCCGTAAGGGTGGACAGGTTTCACAGGCTACAGGAGCCAGTGCGTTGCGGTGAATCCAGCGCTGCAGGAGGGTTTCCCTCCGTAGGCGACGGGCGTTCCCGAAGGGAGCCAGTACTTGATGAGGGTTTCCCGACAGAGGTATCTGGCGTTTGGGTTCCCCCGCTAGTAGACGCCCACCAGAAGGCTTCCCGCTTGGCGTCACCTGCCGTTCATTAGTCAAAAAGTTTTTGAGTGTTGACTTTTGACTTTATCTTTATTACCCCATATTCCCTATTTTGACTAATCTTGACGACCTTGCCATCTTTGAATAGGTATACAATCAACATCTAGTTGATCCAATGCACGGGCTACCACAAAATCAACTAAATCCTCAATGGTTTTGGGATTGTGATACCAGGCAGGAATGGCAGGAACAATTCTAGCTCCGGCTTCGGCTAAAGTCGTTAAGTTACGAAGGTGAATTAAGCTAAAGGGAGTTTCACGAGGAACGAGAATCAATTTTCGTCCCTCTTTGAGTTGGACATCCGCCGCCCGTTCGAGTAAATCGGAACTTAAGCCCGCTGCTAGCTTGGCTACTGTAGCCATACTGCATGGCATCACAATCATTCCTAGGGTGCGAAAGGAACCACTAGCAATGTTTGCCCCAACATTACCCCAAGAATGACAACATAGTTTGCCGCTCCCTTCGACTCCAGCTTGCTGTCGCCAAAATTGCTCTTGTTGAGTGGCTTCTGCTGGCATACGAATATTCTGCTCAGATTGCCATACCATGTAAGTTGATTTGGAAGCAACTAGTTCAATTGCATACTCAGCTTCTAGCAGAAATTTAAGAGCACGAACAGCGTAAATCAGACCAGATGCACCTGATACGCCTAAAATCAGTGGTTTTGTATTAATTGACACGTATTTTTATAAAGGGACTTACCGGAGATTGGGGATTAGAGATGTTGTCATTTCTTAATTGTTAGTTGTTAGTTATTAATTATTAGTTAACCTTTGTAATAACCTACTAACAACTAACTCATATGTCGAGCGCGCAAATCAACACACTATTGGACAAAATATCAAAAACCTAGAACACAAAATTTTTGGAATTTTGTAAAATGTGTGCCCATAACGCTTAGGGCATATTTTGAATTCCGCAAAGCGGTGCTCGTCCCTTTATTCCTCGTCAGGATACAGTTCTAAGTCATCAGGATATTGATCCTCATGTGATAAGTAAAGATTTGTATCTTCTCCATTTGAGAGGTTGACATCCTTACCAAAAACTGGCAAACCATCGCTGCCAACAGTGACTAAATCGATTTGCTGGCGATAATAATCAACACTCTTAACCTGTACGGCTACGCGATCGCCTAATCTATAGGATGCACGATTTTTGCGACCAAACAACGCCTGCTGTCTGGCGCGATACTCATACCAATCGTCTTTGAGAGAACTGACGTGGACAAGTCCTTCTACCCGTAGAGGTACGCGAGGATTGCTAACTGAGTTTGACACAGTTGGTGGAACTTCAATTTCTACAAAGAACCCGTAGGACTGGACACCTGTGATCACACCAGTGAAAACTTCGCTGATACGCTGTTTCATCAGTGAGGCTCTTTGCAATCCTGCTAAATCGGCTTCTGCTTCTTGAACTTCTTTTTCTCTATCGTTGAGCTGAATAATCACCCTTGTCAAATCGCTTTGGAGTTCTTGTTGCAATTCTGGCGGTAGGACATTCCAGTTAATTTCACTCTCGCTATTTGAGTGGCGTAGGTTGACACGCTCTTTGACACGGGTGGTGCGGCGATCGCGTCCGTGTTCAAGTAATGTATAAAATACCCTTTGCATCAGTAAATCCGGGTAACGTCGCAAGGGAGCAGTGAAATGAACGTACTCTGGTAATGACAATCCAAAGTGAGGTCCTTTGGTTGTACTATACGTAGCTGGCTTGAGTGTGTCTTGCAACAAATAGGTCAGAACTTGCTCGGATGCTGATTCTGCAAAAACTCTGGTCAACTGTTGATAGTCGAGGGGTTGAACATCTATTTCTGGATCTAATGACAGCTCGACGCCCAAGTTAATTGCTAATTTCAACATTTCTTGGACATCTTCGGCATCAGGTGCGCTTTGAACTCGCCAAATAGCTGGGATACCTAAAGCATTAAAGTGGGTTGCTATAAGTTGGTTAACGAGTAGCACAAACTCAGTTAACAATGAGTGCACAGGTAAATCATTCACCATCACACACCCCATAGCACCTTCATCATAGTATGGGTTTTGGTTTGGTGGCAGATTTAACTGCAAGCACCCACGGTTCGACCGTACTTCTTTTAACAAGTATCGCAAACTATCGAGTTGTTGCACCATCTCTACAAAGGACGATGAGATTTTGGTAGACTCCTTTGTGAGAATTGCCTCTACTTGTTCTTCACTCACTGAGGCGTCTACTTTGACAACGCTGGGTTGTACTTCCCACTCCAGTACTTGTCCTGATTTTGAATCAATTGTTATTAAGAATGAAATGGCTAAGCGATCGCTTTTGGGTAATAGAGCACAGCGTTCGGCAACAGCTTCTGGCAACATTGACAGTACCAATTCTCCCAGATAAACTGAGCGACCGCGCTTGAGTGCTTCTCGGTCTAGGGCTTCGTCTGGTTGAATATAATGGGAAAGATCTGCAATATGAAAGCCTAAGCGCCAATGTTCTTCGCTTGTTTTTTCCAAGGTGAAAGCATTTTCGAGCATCGTTGAGTCATTACTGTTGCCAATAATGCTCAAAGTCAATTGCTGACGTAAATCGAGGCGATTCTTTAAATCAGCTTTTAGCAGCTTTTTCGGTAATTTTGAGGCTGCTTCCTGTACGGATTCTGGAAAAGTACGAGAAAGGTCATGCTTACAGGTGACTAAATCGATGTCCGCCGCCGCTTCAGCATCACTGCCAAGAATTTGTACAACCCGACCAAGTGGAGGATATTGTGCTAGTGGGTAACGTAAGACCTCGACATGAGCCAGATGGTCAATTGCTTGTTCCAAGTTAGCGCTGTTTAGTTGCAGTTTGAGTTCAAACAGTAACCTATCATCCAAAGGTACCGCACGAAATCCACTTTCTACTTGCTTAATCCGCGCTAGTAAAGTGTGATTGGAGCGTTCTAAGATTAATTTAACCTCTCCTTCTGGGGAGCGACGACGACTACCTTCTTTGAGAACTCTAACCAAAACGCGATCGCCATTCCACGCGTTACTGAGATGACTTTCGCGGATATAAATATCTTCTGAACCTTCCACATCTTGAATTGCAAAGCAAAAGCCTTTACTGGAACAACGGAGTTTTGCTTCAATCAGCCCTTCTTCTGTGACTCGACGATACTTGCCACGTTCTTTGACTAAAACCCCAATTTTTTCCAGTATCTCTAAAGCAATATGAAGTTTTTGTAAACTAACTTCATCTTCGCAACCAAGTTTCTTTTCTAAGAGTTTACGAGCCACCAATTTATCATCAGTGAAATTGGCGAGAAGTGTAGCGATTGAAAATTCCATGCAGTGAACCGGCCTTTGGTCAAAAGATCATTTTTTTTTTCTGGTTTTTTGCTCGTGTACCCTCACGACTACAAACACCCTTTGGCAAACGAATTGCCCAATCATAGAGGGCACTGCACGAACATTTCAGAGTGTTGATGTGTCCAAGCTCCTTGTCCAAGACTATCTTCCAAAGTACGCCCGTTTGAGATTTTGCCCCCTCGCTAATAACGTAACGGGTTTTTGAGTGACGTACGTTGCACAATTCTCCACGCTGCCCAAAAGCTCTCTTTAGGGGAACTACAGGTGTTCGATTGTCTTGTGTGAAGGTACTTCTACGCCATGTAACTCTGATTTTTAACTAGGAGAAACTGCCGATATATCTAATTGACCCATATGTAGGATCGGAAACAATTAGCTCAGCAGTCCATAATAGGTGAGGATGAACCATTACTTCATTATTGTAGATATATAGCGCACTTACAGGAAATACTTCCACATCACTAATTAGGTAATTAGTATAGCAACAACCATGCAATCGCTCTTCCTCAACAAGCAGTCAGGAAAAATTTACCTGAACCAGTAATAAGGCTCACATCTTACCGCGAAGCGTTCGTTAGAGATGAATTGCGAGTGAGTTGACGACAGTCCTCCGACCAAGTAGTCAATGGCGAGGGAAGAGAACACGTAGGAAACAAACAAACTTTTTGTTTTTATGGTCATGTCTTAAATATTTTTGTTACCATGAATCCAGAAACACGGTAATATACCAAGACCCTCCGGGTTCGCCAGTTTGGCGGGACGGAAACCGACACCGCCAACTGGACTCACCATGTATAGGGCAGTTAAAGTTAGAATCTATCCTACTGATGAGCAAGAATCTTATTTAGCTCAGTGTTTCGGTAACACTCGCTGGTTGTGGAATTATATGCTTAATGCCACAACCACAGCATACAAAGAAACGGGCAAAGGTCTTTCTAAGGCTGCGATGGACAAGTTGTTGCCAGGATTAAAGAAGGAATACGAATGGTTAGGACTTGCCTACAGTCAAGTATTGCAACGAGTGACCTTCAATCTTTCAAGTGCGTTTGTCAATTTCTTTGAGGGACGTGCTAAATACCCCAACTTCAAACCCAAGCATGGTAAGCAATCGATCCAGTATCCCCAAAATGTAAAATTAATGCCAAACGATTCTGTTATTAAATTTCCTGGTAATTTGGGGATGCTCAAAGCCGTGTTTCATAAAGACCTTCCACATGCAAAATTCACAACTGTAACTATATCGAAAAATGCTGATGGTAGATACTACGCTTCTATTCTGTTTAATCAAGAGGACAACCCAGTAGTTGCGGTTAATGAAGCTATTGGGGTTGACCTAGGATTAAAGAACTTCGCAGTAACTTCCAATGGGTCAAAATATGATCTCCCTAAGAAGCAACTGGCTTCCTTAGAGAAGAATAGAAAGCGTAAACAGAAGAAGCTATCTAGAAAAACAGCCTTGACTTCAAAGGCGCGTCGTAAGGCAAAGCGTTTAGTTGTAAGGATTTCTAGCAAAATAGCTAGAGTTAGAGAGGATTTTCTACACAAGCTATCTCGCAAAATAGCATACGAAAACCAAGTGATTTGTGTGGAAGACTTGGCAGTTAAGAACATGGTAAAGAATCCTAACTTGGCAAAATCTATTACTGACCAAGGGTGGGGAATGTTTTTAACCATGCTGAAATACAAGGCTGAAAGATTTGGGCATACTTATCAACAGATAGGTCGCTTCTTCCCATCTTCTCAACTATGTAGTGAGACTCTACTACCAGTCCCAATGTTGCAAAATGGCTATGATTCTTTGGGTGTCAGGTTTGTAGACTGTCCACACTGCCACCAAAAACATGATAGAGACATCAATGCTGCCATAAATATTAGAAACGAAGGTTTGCGATTATGGGCGTTAGGAACTAGCGCTTCTGCCCTTGGAGGGGATATAAGACCAAAATCTTCTGGACGAAAAAAATCCACGAAGGCAGAGGCAATCCCCAATGAATTGGGAAGCCCACACAACCCGTTAGGGTAGTGTAGGTAGTTCACTCCAAAAGCTCATGCTACAATCAGAACACGGATGAAATGAGTCGTCGGTCATCGGTTATCAGTGAGCCGTTGGATCAAACTCGTAACTGATAGCACGTAGCTGTTCAAGCTTTAGACTTGGCAAAATAAAATTGGAGTTTAGTCGATAACGGGACGAGAGTCAAAGCTTGGACTGATAGATAATAGTAAACTGTTTGTTTGACAGATTTTAGATTGGTAGCAGTATTATGTTGGCTCAATTTCAGAGCAAATATCCCCAGGGCAGTCTTATTTCTGAATTAGTACAAATTTATCACGGTAAGTATATTGTCCGGGTAAGCATACAAATTGATGGTGTCACACGTGCCACTGGAATGGCTGCAGCAGAAACAGTGGAGGAAGCAGAAGACCAAGCCAGGAACAGAGCACTTGTCGTTTTGGGAATGAGTCATTCGCCAGATTCGGTTGTCATTTCCCCAGAACCTATCAAACCGGTTCAGCCAACTCTGACAACAACCAGATTTAATGAGTCTGCCTATCCCGCTACTGTCAAGACTTTTCCTCAAACAGAAGCAACCCCAACATCACCAGTTATCTCATCCGTTGTCAGTAAAAAGGATATTAAAAATGAGGAGATAATTGAGCGGTTTCCTACAACTGACAACCAGGAAACTCAGTTATTGGAGACCCCGTTCCAAAATTTGGAGATGATGTTTGGTAATCAAACAGAAAATGATATGATGCCGGAGACTTCTGCGAGTAATGTGACACCCTTTCCATCACGTAATTACAGCACCTCAGCAGAGGATGTGCCAACTCAGACACCCACAGGGAAGAAAAAGAAGAAGAGCGAACCTGTGGATCAGTCCGACGATATCGCAAAAATTGGTGTTGAAATGCAGCGCCTAGGTTGGACAACAGAACAGGGGCGAGATTATTTGATAAAAGCTTACGGCAAGCGATCGCGTCATTTACTAACTGACGAAGAATTGCACGATTTCCTCAGATATCTAGAATCTCAACCCACGCCCCCAGATCCATTAGCAGGATTTTGAAACAGTGAACAGTGAACAGTTATCAGTTATCAGTGAGCCAGCGCTGCAGGAGGGTTTCCCTCCGTAGGCGACTGGCGTTAGCGCAGCGGAACCGGAGGTTCTCCCCGAAGGGTTATCAGTAAATCACTGATATAGCTGTTGCCAGGTGTTTGAGGACAGAAACTGAACATAAAACTCAGACACTGAGAGAGTTTCAAGCCTGTTCCCTGTTAAGCGTTCCCTGTTAAGCGTTCCCTGACTACACCATAGCCATTGGACGGCTACCAGCAGCGTGACGGTCAATCACTTGGTCGATTAATCCATAATCCTTTGATTCCTCAGGCGACATAAAGAAGTCCCTTTCTGTATCCTCAGCAATTTTGTCATATGGCTGACCTGTGTGTTCGGCTAAATATTCATTTAGCTTGCGCTTGTGGTAAAGGATTTCGCGCGCCTGAATTTCGATATCAGTCGCTTGTCCTTGAGCGCCACCCAAAGGTTGGTGAATCATAATCCGAGAATGAGGTAAACTCATCCGCTTACCCTTAGTCCCAGCGCTGAGGAGAAAAGCGCCCATACTCGCCGCCAATCCGGTACAAATTGTACAGACATTCGGGCGGATGTGCTTCATAGTATCGAATATCCCCATACCCGCCGTTACCGAACCTCCTGGAGAGTTTATGTACATATAAATGTCTTTCTCCGAGTCTTCTGCATCCAAGAACAGCAGCTGGGCAACAATCAAGTTAGCTACGTTGCTATCAATCGGCTGTCCCAAAAAAAGGATGCGCTCACGTAACAGCCGTGAGTAAATATCAAAGGCGCGTTCGCCACGACCTGATTGCTCAATAACGATAGGAATCATGCAGACTGCTTGTTACTAATTTACATACATTTTATCGATTGCAACGGCTGATTGTTTTCAAAGAACCACAAACCGAACTTTTAAAACGAACCAAGTTTTTAGAACTTACACACTGTACAAAGAGAAAATAATGTGGATTAACTCAAGTGCAACCTGAATGACGTTTTTCTTTAAAACAATTTACAAAATACTCACAAAGTCCTCATATTTCCTATGTATGTTGGAAATGACAATTCTCATTGAGCCGAAATTATGCGTCTTAAAAAAGTTCAAACCGAAGATTTGACTCAATTCACATAATCATTTTTTGACAATGCGCAAGTCCTAGAGATCAAATGTGGATTGGTTCCACCTTTGTTTGAGCGCACAATACCAGACATTGGTCAATGCGTAAGCTCTAGTTTTTATACAGAAGGTTTCAGTTTGTGACTTTTTCATAACATTGTCACCATTTTTACAGCCTTTTCCGGAATCTAACTACTTCTTGCGGTAGATAGATAATATCAGGAGTCATCTTATTACATAAATTCTATTTGAGATGTCACCCACCAAAAGTTAGAGGAAGTCGCCATGCTAGAAAAATTTGTGCAAGCCGCCATCATTACCTTTTTACTCCACCTACTGGCAGGTCTTAGCCCAACAACTATCAAAACACAAGCGACACCATCTTTAAGTACGCTGTCAGCACCAATCGCCAGAACTCTGTCCAACAATCTTGAATAAGATGAATAATTATTATTTCGTCTAAGATGAGAAAACTGTTAGCTTCTAAGGTTATAAAGGTATATTACTGCGGAGTGGTTTAAGGCTGGTAAGTGAATGTCTCTCAAACACAAGCTAAACTGAGCAAAGAAGGCTGTCATCAAGAATCCTATCATGACTAATCGTCTAGCTCAAGCTAAAAGCCTCTACCTCCGCAAACACGCCGAAAACCCTATTGATTGGTGGTCTTGGTGCGACGAAGCACTCGCCACGGCAAAGGCACAGAATAAACCGATATTTCTTTCGATTGGTTACTCCAGTTGCCACTGGTGTACTGTTATGGAAGGTGAAGCTTTTTCTAACCTAGCTATAGCCGAGTACATGAACGCCAACTTTCTTCCGATAAAAGTAGATAGAGAAGAAAGACCAGATATTGACAGCATCTATATGCAAGCTTTGCAGATGATGAGTGGTCAAGGCGGTTGGCCTTTAAACGTTTTTCTCACCCCAGATGATTTAATACCATTCTACGCTGGTACTTACTTCCCAGTTGAACCACGCTACGGTCGTCCTGGGTTTTTGCAAGTCCTGCAAGCAATTCGTCGTTACTACGACACAGAAAAACAAGATTTAAGTGAACGCAAAGCAGCTATTGTTGAGTCACTTCTGACCTCTGCTGTGTTACAGTCAGATGGGATCATAGAATCTCAAGATAAAGAATTGTTGCACAAAGGTTGGGAAACCTCAACAGGCATTATTACACCCAATCAATACGGTAACAGCTTCCCGATGATTCCCTACGCCGAACTCGCATTGAGGGGAAGTCGGTTTGATTATGAATCGCAGTATGATGGCAATAAAGTTTGTACCCAGCGAGGACTAGACCTGGCATTGGGTGGAATTTATGATCATGTCGGTGGTGGATTTCATCGCTACACGGTTGACCACACTTGGACAGTACCGCACTTTGAAAAAATGCTCTACGACAACGGACAGATTGTAGAGTATTTGGCGAACTTGTGGAGCGCAGGTGTAGAACAAGCAGCTTTTAAAAGGGCAATCGCCACAACTGTCCAATGGCTGAAACGCGAAATGACAGCGCCATCTGGATACTTCTATGCAGCGCAAGACGCAGATAGTTTCACCACTCCCACAGAAGTAGAACCAGAAGAAGGCGCGTTTTACGTCTGGAGTTACAGCGAATTGCAACAACTGTTGACTCCGGAAGAATTAACAGAATTACAACAACAGTTTACAGTCACGCCTGACGGTAACTTTGAAAGTCAGAATGTCTTGCAAAGGCGTAACGCTGGAAAACTGAGTGAAACCCTCGAAAGCACACTCGCAAAACTGTTTGCAGTTCGCTACGGTGCTGCACCTGAGTCCGTGGAAACTTTCCCACCCGCACGCAATAACCAGGAAGCGAAAACAGAAAACTGGAAAGGACGCATTCCCGCAGTCACAGATACAAAGATGATTGTCGCCTGGAATAGCTTGATGATTTCCGGTTTAGCAAGGGCGTATGCAGTCTTCCAACAACCAGAGTATCTGGAACTTGCAGCGAAAGCGGCGAACTTTATCTTGGATAATCAGTTTGTCGATGGGCGTTTTTACCGATTGAATTATGAGGGACAAGTTACTGTCTTAGCTCAATCTGAAGATTACGCCTTTTTTATCAAAGCACTACTGGATTTACACAGCAGTTCTGGTGAGCAAAAAAACTGGTTGGAAAGAGCGATCCCAATCCAAGAAGAATTCCACGAATATCTCTGGAGTGTAGAACTCGGCGGATACCACAACACATCAAGCGATGCTAGTCAAGACTTGATTGTGCGAGAGCGCAGTTATATGGATAACGCGACACCTTCGGCAAATGGAGTGGCGATCACCAACCTTGTTCGTCTTGCTCTTGTCACCGACAATCTTCATTATTTGGATTTAGCCGAGCAAGGCTTAAAAGCATTTAGAAGCGTCATGAGCCAAGCTCCCCAAGCTTGTCCCAGTTTGTTTGCAGCGTTAGATTGGTATCGTAACTGTACTTTAGTCCGCACCACCGCAGAGCAGATACAGTCTCTTAACTCCATGTATTTACCGAGTACAGCGTTTGTTGCGGTGTCGAAATTACCTGAGAGTAGTGTCGGGTTAGTTTGCCAAGGTTTGAAGTGTCTAGCACCAGCGGAAAGTTTGGAGAAGTTGTTGCAGCAAGTGCAGCAGAGTCAGGTGAGAGGGTGAAGAACCCCTCCCCTTACTAAGGGGTGGGGTACTTTGGCGTAGCTAAAAGCGGGGTGAGGTTCTCCGCGATGTGTTTTCTCGTTCCCTGGCAAAGCCTTACTCTCACCTTCTCCTGTAGAGCAGCGATAGCTTCGCTGCTGCGCTCCGCGCAGATCGCCTCCTCACGGGTTTGAGCCAATGCCACACAATCAGCCAACTCTGGCACTGATGCCATAAAATACCCCGACTCAACCCGTTCAACCAGAACATGAAGGGACATTTTCTTCAAACTTGCAATGGCTTGAAAATTCATAGACGGCGATACCAGCTTACCTTTCACTATGATAATGCCTCCGCCACCCTTATTATAAACTCGCTCAGGCTACATCATTCAACGGAAGTTTAGGTATTTGATTGTAAACTTCTGCATTCTCTTCAAGAGCTTGACGTAAATCGTATTGTGTTTGTAAATTCAACCAAAACTGAGCGCTGTTACCAAAATAGCGAGATAAACGTAAAGCTGTATCTGCTGTAATACTGCGTTTTCCAGATAAAATTTCACTAACTCGTGTCTGAGATACACCGATATCTTTGCTCAATCGATAAGGGGTGATACTGAGTGGCTCTAAAAATTCTAGTTGCAAGATTTCGCCAGGGTGGATATTTGGCAGACGGTTGTTGTTCATAATTATTGACCTGCGGAGCGTGCTCATCTACCATTTCAACTTCCAAAGCATTGTTCTCATACCAAATCCGGATCTAATACCCCCTTTATTATTTAGTCCGCGTAGGCGGTGAGTCCAGCGCTGCGGGAGGGTTTCCCTCCGCAGGCGACTGGCGTATGCGCAAAGCGCACGCCCAGAGGTCTTCCCCGAAGGGACTTTGTTTGTGTAGCCGCGATTTCTAATCGCTTTGTTTGTGTAGCCGCGATTTCTAATCGCCTGGGTTAAAAGGGGGTTATAAAAGCGGATTTGTTCTCATCTGTCCAAACAAAGCAGATTCGTCATTGATCGTTATAGCAATAAGTAACGCATCATGATGACAACGTTAAAATAAACCCATCAATACCTGATACCATACAAGCCATGTCCCTCGCCAAAGAAATAGACTTTCCTCAAGATATCCCAGAAGATGTTATCCTTCCTCCATGTGATTTATATAGTGACGAACCTCCCTTAGAAACAGAACTACATTTCGAGCAAATAATTCTACTTTTTAAATGCTTGGAATGGTTGTGGCGAGACAGGACTGATTTTTACGCTGCTGGCAATCTGACTATTTATTACAGCCTCAGCAAACGCAAATCAGAAGACTTCCGAGGGCCAGATTTTTTCGTCGTGCTAGACACAGAACGCAAAACCCGCAAAAGTTGGGCAGTCTGGGAAGAAAAAGGTAAATATCCTAATGTTATTCTAGACATGCTTTCGGAATCAACTGCTAATACTGACAAAGAACTTAAGAAAAAACTTTATCAAGATACCTTCCGTACTCCCGATTATTTTTGGTTTGATCCATACACACTAGAGTTTGCTGGATTCCATTTAGTGGATGGCAAGTATCAACCCTTAGAAGCAAATCATCAAGGGCATTTGTGGAGTCAGCAACTAGATTTATATCTAGGAATTCATCAAGGTTTATTGCGATTTTTTACAGCATCAGGACAGTTAGTTCCAACACCAGAAGAAGAGGCTGAGTCTGAACGTCAACAAAAAGAATTAGCACTCAGTAAAGCTGAAAGATTAGCCGCTAAATTGCGATAATTAAACATTGACCCTAATACAATTTAGAGCATTTTCAGTTAACAGTTATCAGTTATCAGAAATATACGTAGGGTGGGCAATACTCACTATATCTGGGTTATATCTAAATTTTGGTGAGCATTGCCCACCTTAGAGATACTTAAATTTTTTCAAAAATCAAACCGGATTGCTATAGTTCTCAGTTATCGGGTAAGCTAATGCACCTTTCAAGCATAGTCTTAGCAGGCGGAAAAAGTTCTCGCATGGGACGGGATAAAGCATTGATTCCCATTCAAGGCGTACCCCTGTTGCAATTGGTTTGTCGAATTGCTGAAAGTTGTGCTGATACAGTGTATGTAGTAACACCCTGGCAAGAACGCTATCAACATTTGTTACCATCTACAGTTCAGTTTATCAAAGAAGTGCCTTTGTCTGGTGAAACTGGCAATCAATCGTTACCTCACGGACCAATTATTGGATTTGCTCAAGCACTGGAGTATGTACAAACAGATTGGGTGCTGCTGCTGGCTTGCGATTTACCTAAGTTGCGCGTTGAGGTGTTGCAAGAATGGGCGGCTGTATTGGATAGTGTGGAAGGTGAAGCAATCGCTGCTCTAGTTCCTCAAGCTAAAGGATGGGAACCACTGTGCGGTTTTTATCGCCGTCGCTGTTTACCTAGTTTGGTGGAGTATATCAATCAAGGGGGGCGATCGTTTCAGGAATGGCTGAAGTGTCATCCCGTGCAAGCATTACCTTTACCAGATCCAGAAATGCTTTTTAACTGTAATACACAAGACGATTTATTTCGATTCCAATCTCAGGTACAATAAGGGATTACAATTGCAATCTTGTGCAGGAGTAGGTGTAGCTTAGCTACATCCTAGGTAGGTCAACATTGAAAAACGTAAAATAGAGTCTTTGCGATTACGTAATGACATTTCACGTTTAATTAGGTTGAGCGACTTAATATCTGTGTTACTTATAACTTACTTCCTCTAGCCTGTGTTGGCGACGATGAAACATACCTTATCAGTACTTGTCGAAGATGAAGCGGGAGTTCTTTCCCGTATTTCTAGCTTATTTGCCCGTCGCGGCTTTAACATAGAAAGCCTTGCCGTTGGTCCTGCTGAGCAATCAGGAATTTCTCGGATTACAATGGTAGTCCCTGGTGATGACCGCGTGATTGAACAACTCATTAAGCAACTATATAAACTGATCAACGTTTTGAAAGTGCAGAACGTTACGGAAATTCCTTGCGTGGAACGAGAATTGATGTTGCTTAAAGTGAATGCAACCAGCAGCAGTCGTTCAGAAATTGTCGGAATAGCTCAGATTTTTCGGGCGAGAGTCGTAGATGTGGCAGAAGATTCTGTTACTCTCGAAGTTGTGGGAGATCCAGGTAAAATGGTGGCAATTGTACAAGTGCTGCAAAAATTTGGCTTAAAAGAAATCGCTCGCACCGGCAAAATTGCTTTAACTCGTGAGTCTGGTGTAAATACTGAGTTGCTGAAGTCTTTGGAAGCAAAGGTTTCCTGAGAAGCCGAATCGCCCGTTTTGCGTCACCCTCACGCTTGTTCTGGCGTGTGTAAGGGTTTGAACACCTACAACGCGCTTGTGCCTCAAGTCGGGGAACCCGGACGCCAGATACCTACGGAGGGAGACCCTCATCAAGTACTGGCTCCCCACGGCACTGGCTCCCCTTACACCCCTATACCCCTTGCCCAAACCCTTGATTTCTCGTTTCCATGCGTAAGTCTTAGTTACTTCAGATAAATCAACAAATTCAATCCCGGAATTGTGCGAGACAGAGTCCACAAAAGTAGCGTGATGTAGAGTATACCCAAAATCCACTGATACCAAGCAAGTGTGGTGATGATGCCTGGGAGGTGTTCATCTCGCAAACGAATGTCATTGAAGCCCAATTTTAGTAAGTTGTTAAGGCTAAAGTCGTAATAGTTAAGCCAATTCCAGCGGCGATCGCACAACAAAGGCAAATATCGCTCACGAAACATTTCATACCTAGGTATGACTGGCAAACGTCCAATCAGTAATCGTAACTGCCGCAAAGTTCCATCTTCTTTGAAGTAGGAAATGTCCATTAAGTTATGGTAGCGTCCTTGTTGGTAAAGTCGGAATAATAAAGTTATTGGCAAGGGGACAATAATAACGAAAAGACACCCTAGTGTGAGCCAAGGTTGTTCTGCACTCCAAAAGATGGCTAAGATCCCAAATAGTGAAAGTAGAGTGAAACTACTTAGCATCCAAATAGTTTCGTAAGCTGTGGGAAGAATTGGTGCTGGAAGCAAGCGACGGAAACGATCAAGAAGCCAAAATAGGAATCCAAAGTAGGCGATCGCAATCAACCCCACACCAATTACCAGCCAAAAATCTGTACCATACCCAGAAAGCAGCAGCAGTAAACTCAACATCAACCAATTCCATGCTTGCAGTAACCACTTAAATGGTGAAAGGGGTTCATCAACTATTAACAGTGAACTGACTCGCGTGTATGTGTCATAATCCATATCAGCTAAAGTGAGTAACTCAGTTTTGTGATGAAATAGTTGTTGAAAACGCTGGGTGGCGATCGCTGTTGCTTGAGTTTCCGAAAAACCCAGATTCATCAAACGTTCTTGGGAAGCAGTGTTTATGTTCGTACCTATCAGACGATGGCTTAAATCCTCTAATTGCAAACGCTGCTTTTTATACTCCCACTCATTAGCATCACTGATTTGCTGTAACTGACGGAAATTTTCTCCTAAATTCCGCAAGACGCTTTGATTCCCTTGTAATCCAGATATCACAAGCTTTTTACCAATTTGACCTGGATTGCCTAAAATCTTTGCTTGGTTAGAGTTAAAAATCAGACTGGAGACATTCACATAAGCACTCTTTGCAAATCCAGCATCACTAAAATCTGCAGAGTTGATAATACTAGCACCTTGCAGATTGATATCTTTGTTAAATTGTGTGTTTACAAAAGTGACAGCTTGCTCAAATGTTGTTTCTACAAAAAAGAGAAACTGTCTGAACATAGCTTTATTAAACTGTGCTTGATCGGAAAAACGTGCATTAGAAAAATCAGTATTTCCTTGCCATTGTACACGACTAAATTTAGTCAATTGCTTAAAATCTACCTGGGTAAAATTGGCTATATCCTCAAAAGTGCTGTCTTGGAAATTTGTACTTTGCTGAAATTTCGCTTGCTTAAAATTAGCTTTATCAAAAAATATACTGCCTTGAAACTGGCTTTCTTTCTTAAAAGTTGCACTACCAAAGTTAACTGCACGACTGAATCTTGTTTCAGTCCAATTTACCTGTTGATTAAAAATAGCACCTTGAGCATCTACAGGCTGAAGGAAAAATGTATTCGCAAACTGCACAGTTCCGTCGAAGCTAGTTTCCAGCAGTGTCAACGAACCACGAAAAACACTGATTTCACTTGATAAAGGTAACTGAGTTGCTAAAAGCGACTTACAATCTTTAGAACTAGGAAAAGCCAAGGCAAGTGACTGCAAACAAATTTCGCGTAGACGTTCTAATTGTTCTTGTTCGGTTGAGATCAAAATGGGGGCGAGTGCTTGAGTATACAAAGGCGTTCTCAAACTCAAATTACTACCAATAAAATCTCCCTGAATCAGAGAACGACTTAAGTCTAAACCCAAAGGTTTTGAGCCTGCTTTTTGCAATTCCTTTCGCAAAATTTGATAAAAACTATCTCGGAAGCTAGCATTTTCTGGTCGTAAATCTATCACCATCTTCTGTAAATCTACCACAACACTACCTTCACGAAGAATGGGTGTATCCAGTCGTTCTTGCAACAATTCTGGAGTTAAAGGAGTACGTTCTATTTGTTCAGGTGCACCCCATGCGGGTAGAGGTTGTAACAACAACAGTAGCGCACATAGACTCATCAACCAGCCAGCCGTTTTCAGCCAATCTACCCAAATAACCTCGTTACCAGGCTGCAGCCTGGTAATGCATTCAAAGAGGCTCCGCCTCGTCATAATATAAAAATGGAGATAAAAATGGAGGTAGAACCTCCTAGTTTTTACTCCCTGGTAGAACCAGAGAACAAGGAAAACGCTCCTGCACCACCACAGATTCTTTCGGAGGGAAACCCTCCTCCGAACTGCTAGCTGTCTGACCAAAATAATTTTCGTATCATTTATCTTCTACTAATAAGATAATTTTACCTGTTACAGACCCCGTTTCGAGCAAATGGTGAGCTTTCGCTGCTTTTTCTAGCGAAAAAGTATGATTAACTTGGATTTGCAATTTGCCTGCATCAATCCATTTTGCGCACTGTTCTAAAATTTCTGCTTGATGTTGCTGCGCTTCTACAATTCCTTGCAACATTGGTATTAGCATGAATTCTAAACCAATGCGGAGATTACGTTGTCTGGCAGATTTCCAAACGGTATTGGCATCTGGTTCTAGTATTGTGACTATGTCACCATAAACTCGCACTGCTGGAAAAGTTTTGTGCAAAGTCTCTGAGCCTACGGTGTCAAAAGCTAAGTCTACACCTTCCCCATTTGTCCAATCGAGTGCGGCTTGCACAAAGTCTCTCTGTTTGTAAAAAATAACATGGTCTGCACCGAGCTTGTGAACAAAATCTGCTTTCTCCTGAGTACTTACAGTCGTGCAGACATTAGCACCTTTGAGCTTTGCCAATTGAATTGCTACATGCCCGACGCCGCCAGCACCTGCATGAATCAGTACCCGTTCTCCAGGTTCCAAGCGTCCCCGTTCGTATAAAGCTTCCCAGGCGGTAATCAGCACCAATGGTGCTGCTGCTGCTTCTGCAAAGGATATAGAAGCGGGTTTACGAGCAACAAATCGCTCATCAACAGTTGTATACTCAGCATAATTGCCTTGGTGTGCGCCCAAGCCACCATGACAAAAATAGACTTCATCGCCTACGCGAAACTTTTGAACGCCAGCACCCACAGCCTCAACAACACCAGCACCATCACATCCTAAAATAGCAGGCATTCTATCGGGATAGAAAGTGCCACGTTTACGAAGTTTGGTGTCAATGGGGTTAATGCCTGCTGCTCGTAAGTGTACCAGAAGTTCAGTTTCTCCTAAACGAACGCCAGGGTTTTGCACATCCTGTAGTTGCAGAACTTCGGGATCGCCAGCTGCTGTCATTAAAACTGCTTTCATGACTTCTTCCTCTGTGTTAAAGGTAGTTGCACTTGACAATTTACCGCAAAGGGGAGGGCATTATGAGCAATTCAAAATTCAAAATATGTCCTACGAGTACGCTTGCTTGAAAAACTGTACAAATATATACTATTATTTTTTCTTACGTAGATAACTTGCTGTAGAGTAAGGACAATTCATCCTTTAACATCTTTTGCAAAATTCCCGCAACCAATGCGGTGGAGATAGATAGCGGACTCCTTGAGCATCTCTATATTTCCGAGAATAAAACATCTTCGTAAACCTCTGCCAGGGAACAGGAAAAATTTACACTGGTTAACTCTAAATCTTGATTTCTTCTATAGCTGTAAAGCACCCATCTTCCTTCAGAATTGCGTCGAAAACAATCAACACGCTGGCGTGTTTGACTGATTAATACATATTCTTGCAATGTTTCTAATTCTTGATAGTCACTAAATTTATCGCCCCGGTCAAAAGCTTCTGTCGATGGTGATAAAACTTCTATAATTAAGCTGGGATAGCGTTTGAAATATTCAAATTTTGTATCTCGTTGGTCACAAGTGACCATGATATCAGGATAGTAGAAAATATTCAGTGTTTCGATGCGGGCTTTCATGTCAGCGACGTAAACACGACACCCTGTTCCTCGGATATGATTTCTTAGCAGGGTAACTAAGTTAGCTGTAATTGTTACATGAGCATCACTTGCACCAGACATTGCATAAATCTGCCCTTGAATATATTCATGTTTAATCGGGCTAGATTTTTCGGTTTCTAGGTACTGTTCTGGGGAAAGATAGGGATGAGATTGACTAAGAGTCATTGAATAACTCCAATTGTATGGCTGTGGTTTCTCGTTGCTGGGGTTAGAAACTGTAACTTAATTTATACACATTTCTTTTCAGAACTAGTCAATTTTGAGTAGGTATTGCTGAAAAGGTGCTAAAATATTACCTATAGTAACGGTTAACTACCGTGCCGTCAGAGGATAACCCTTCCAGCATAGACTGGCGTTTGATAAACGTGCCGCAGGCGAAGTGCAAGCTCCATAGACAAGCGAGTGCGGTCTTGGGGTTTGCCCAAGTGAAGCAACTCGCGTAGAGGGTCGTTAGTAGCGCCTCAAAAGAAGTTTTTTTATAACTTCGACACATATAGCGGTCAGTTAGACCGTTTTAGCCTGTGGACTGGATAATGCCGACATTGCCAGAATGAAGCAGGAAGTAAGCGTCAAGCTACACATGAGTAGATTTGTCTAGTTGTGAGTAGTTATGAATAGGTCTTATGTAACGGTTGTTTCGTTTCTATTTTAAGTTGGTACTTTGATTTATTTTCTGCTTAGTGGGACTTGAGAAATTTTGGACATAAAAAGTACCTGAAACCCTTGCTGGGCAAGGAGAATACGTCAAGCAGGAAAAAACATCTCAACTTCAGTTAAATCAACAAACAGTGACTAATCGATGTAAAACCTCTACCCAATCTATGTTTGAGGCTATTTGAGCCTAGTTTTTTACAAAGTCCCATTAAAGCGAAACGGTGTAAGGGTGTAAGGGAGTCAGTACTTGATGAGGGTCTCCCTCCGTAGGTATCTGGTGAGACCAGCGCTGCAGGAGGGTTTCCCGACCTAGGCGACTGGCGTTAGCGTTTGCGCAGCGCCCAGGGGCTAGCGGAACCGTTCGGCACGGGGCCGTGCCCGTTAGGCGCAGCCGTGGCGTTAGCCATAGGGCTCAGGTTCTTCCCGAAGGGCGTGAAAAAGGTGTTTGTTTCATTCATCACGGGTGGTGCGCCGCCTGTGTGTCGCTATCAGAAAACGGGCTTGGCACTGTGCCCTTACTGGAAGCCTAGGATGTTGGTGAATGGGGAGAGTTGAACCCTGGTGGATCCATACCAAAAAAACAAAAGCCATGAAACTGAATGTTCCACGGCTTTTGCTGTAGTGTGAGGAGCTAAACTTTTTATCATCATAATGGTCACTGACGAGTATAAACACGCTCGTAACGATTTTGGTAACAAGAATTTTTCCGCCAGTATTCACAAGACATCTCGCCTGTGGTAAATTAACACCCTTGCGTATCATCCTCACATTAGGTGACTTTGTGTTTACATTGGATAAAAAATAAATAACCGTGGAAGCTGAGATGAGTCCACGGCTATGAATGTGGTGTGAGGAGACTTAACTTAAAATCATCATAGATCTATTCGAGTTTTGGTAAGGCGCTCGTAACAGTTTTGGTAACGAGATTATTATCAAGCCGCACAAATCACTTGCTCAAGCTTTTCCCAGACAATCAAAGGACTTCACATCAAA
Organism: Brasilonema angustatum; assembly: GCF_059505445.1. Lineage (NCBI taxonomy): Bacteria > Bacillati > Cyanobacteriota > Cyanophyceae > Nostocales > Scytonemataceae > Brasilonema > Brasilonema angustatum. Next base: position 41,851 of record NZ_JCACKO010000023.1, read on the forward strand.
GCCCCACCACAGCTCGAACCAGTACCGGCTGTACAGCCATAACAATAAGCTGCTGTCTGTACCTGATCTATCAAGTCCAAAGAACCAGCTTGTAATAACTTGGCGACTGTCAGGTTTTCCCCATCGCGAGTTTTTGCAGGTAAATTCATCATTTGGTTGAAGTCGCAGTCATACACATAGCCCAGATAATCAATTGATATCTCATCCCGACACATCAAATGTTCAACTGTACCAGTATTGAAGTGAGACTCTAAAAACTGCAAATAAGGAGCGTATAATTTCTTTCTTTCTAAATACAGTTTTGTTCTTCCAACTGGTAAGTTGGTAATCGTAAATAGGTTGTTAAAAGTAATACCAAAGTGTTCTTGCAAATATTGCTTATAATCTCTTTCCAGCTTTGTTTGATTTGGAGTTAAGGAAAATTTCTCATCTTTGGGTAATTGTGGATTATAAACTAAATCTACGATTAAATCTGGCTTTTTACCATAACCTTGTTGATTCAGCAATTGCAGTGCTTTGATGGAATCATCATACACACCCGCACCGCGCATTTTCTCCACATTATCTGATAAATAGCAGGGCAGAGAAGCAACAACCCGAACTTTATGTTTGGCAAAGTATTCTGGCAAATCAGCAAAGCCATCTTCAAAAAAGATAGTCAAATTAGACCGGACAATCACCTGTTTACCTATTGTTCTTGCTGCTTCTAGCAATGGTTTGAAACCATAATTCATTTCCGGTGCGCCACCAGTCAAATCAACAATTTGAATTTGAGGAAATCTCTGAATAATCTCAATCAATTGTTGGCAAGTTTCTGGAGAAAGTTCTTCTGTGCGTTTTGGTCCTGCTTCTACATGACAATGGTTACAAGCGAGGTTGCAGCGCTTACCTAAGTTAATTTGTAAAACAGTGATTTCTTTTTTTGTTAAAGGTTTAGATAGCTTCTTTTTAAATGGTGTTAAGGCTGTATCTACTGGTTTTGTCTGCATGGTTGACAACTATCCTCCTATCATTCCTCAAATATTCACTTTTCTCTATCTGTGCAACAATCCATAAGCGATCGCGCTAATAATTGCGGCAGTAGGTAAAGTTAATATCCACGAAAGTAAAATCTGATAAAAAACACCTACGTTCGCTTTTTTTGAGATAAGTCCAACACCAAATATTGAACCAACTGAAACATGAGTTGTAGAAACGGGAAGCCCAAACCAACTGGCAGCAATTACCAGTATTCCTGTTACTATATTGGCAGATAATCCCTGAGTATGATTCATTTCTGTAATTTTTTTACTCATGGTTTCTGCAACTTTCCTGGCGTTCAGTAAACCCCCAACCGCCATTGCAATTGCTACAGCTAACATTCCTCCTTGAATCGAAAGACTCTTAATCATTAAGATCAGTGAAACTATCTTAGGAGTATCATTTAAGCCTCTAGCAAAACTTACGACGCCAGCACTGATAAAATGACAAGTATCAATAACTTGACGGTTGCTTTTTAAAGAACTCTCTGTCGTGGTAGGGTTGACGACTAAACGACTCGTAGTCTTGAGAAATAAACTATAAATCACGCCTCCCAAAGGGATAGCAATAACTGGACTTAGCAATAAAGGCAGAACAAACGAATTTCCCAAAGCTGCAAAATTCACTTTTAGACCAATTGCTACTAACCCAGCACCAACCAAAGCACCTGTTAAACCATGAGTCGTTGAGATCGGAAATCCAGTTATTGTCGCTATGATAACTGTTAAACCAGCCGCGATCGCTACTGCTAAATGAAAGTCTGCAGCATTGGCGATCGCATCTGGAACCAGTCCTTTTCCCGAAAAGTTTTTAATTAGTGTTTCTGCTAGGAAAACTGAGGCTACTGAACCAGCAAAAGTTGTGATAGTCGCCCACAATATTGCTGTTTTGTAGCTTGTTGTTTTACTACCAAATAGTGTGGCGACTCCTTTAAAGTTGTCATTTGCACCGTTTGAGTAAGCTAAAAAAAGCGTAGCCAGAAGTAGAGCAATTAAAAACATTTTTGTTTCTAAATACTAACAGCACCCACCACCAGTATAATGCCAAGTAGAATCAGTAATTATTACGGTTTTTGGCATTTTTGCGGCAAGTTTGACTGCAGTCTTATCACACACTGAGGCTGGAATTCCACGCTGAAGAATATGACCTGCATCATCATCAAAAAATGATTCTGATCCAGCATAAATAGCGGTTTTTCCTGTAAACACACAAGCGCCATCTTCAGGAATGATAACCTTGAAAGCCACAGAATCTAGACTTTCTAAAAGAAGATTCTCTTCTAACTCATAAGTTTGGGTATCTAACAAGCGGTAGGGGCGACGGGCGCGAATTTCTACTTGCCCAAAACCTACATTTATAATACACTGAATGTACTCTTCATAAGTGAGTGCGCCTGATAAACACATTGCTCGCAGCTGCTCATCTTTTTGCAGATGTTGTGGAATGGGACGAGTTGCAATTGGATCACTCATCTGCAATTTTCCCCCTGGTTTTAACACCCGGTATGCTTCTTGCAAAGCACGTGTTAAATCCTCTGGTTCAAAGATATTGAACAGGCAATTTTGGGCTACGATATCAACAGAATTATCAGGAACAGGTAATCTAAAGGCATCGCCTTCGCGAATTTCTACAAAGCTGGCGTCAAACCAAGGATTTTCTTGAGCAGCAATTTCCAAGTTACGTGCAGCAGCTTGACGCATTTCTGCTACTGGATCAACAGCAATCACAGCACCAGGACGTTGAGAAAAGTAGGCAAATTGCAAAGCTTCTAAACCACCACCAACTCCAACATACAGTACTGTGGGTTGATTTCCAAGTTCGGTGGGATGAACAGTCGTCCCGCAACCATAGTTCATTTGCTGCATTTTGCAAGGAATTTTCAACCCTGGTAATTGCAAGGGTGTGCTTTGCACACAACAAAGTCCGACTTGCGGTGTTTGGGCGACTTCACTGTAAAACTGCGCCGCTGTTTCAAGATAACTCATTGCACTCGCTGATGTTGACTACCGTCTTTAAGTGTAGCGGGAACTAAATCGGTAATTTCATATCAATTGGGTAATTTAATTATCAAACAAATGCAGTAAGTAGAACGGCGCAAAAAAACCGAAGTATGTAACGGAAAGTAAAGTTGCCCAAAAAGCTCTTCTCTTCTGCCTTCTGCCCTCTGCCTCCTGCCTTGTCATAACGACAATTTTCAACACCGACCTACTTATGGGGCGTTCAGATTATTCTGGCAGTGCGTAACCAACTCCACGCACAGTTTGAATGAGACGCTTTTCCTGATTCGCCTCCAATTTCAGCCGCAAGTCGCGAATGTAAAACTTATTGATGCTGTAAACCAGGTAGCATCCAGTTTAATATCACTAAATCTGGATGAGACTCTCGTGCAGTCGTTATAACCCTTTCACAACACAACAATCAAAATTAGGTTAAACTTTTTTCAAAAACTTGATTTATTTACGCCACCAAAAGAGCGATGATCTTTTGTACTATATGAAGCTAACAGATTAGAAAAGTTCTTAAAATAAATCTTGCTATGTACAAAACCGCAGATGTTGCGGTTCTAAAAAATAGATATTAATGAATTCATCACCTAAATTCTGCCTTTGCTGCAAAATATGTTAGAAGCTATCGGACGGAAAGTTGATTTTGAACCAGCAATGAATGAGGTGAAAGTAGAAGGAGCAAAGAGAAATGAAAACAAGTATTTATTAATCTTGTGTGGAATGTATTTGAAGCAATTCCAGAAGCAGAGACTGTTAAATCGGAAATTGAGAGTAACACCAATTTAAATCAAGTCTGTATTCATGTTGACAATGGCACTGAACCTATTTTTCCAGAGATTTTAACCGACCTAACCCAGCAATTTTACTCTACAAAATATTTTGAGACCGGGTTAGGACTTGCTATTACCAAATACATTCTAGAAGTTCATAGTGGAGAGCTTTTGATGAAATAAAATCTTGCGGAAGGTACTACACTCAGTGTGTAATTGCCTATAGTGACTGCATGATATTACTACCAGACGTACTATTAGCAATAGGCGGTTACATCTTCACCACATTCATCAGCAAGATAACACAAAGCTTTGAAACGTAAGGTCACCAGTTCTTCATAAAGAGGATTTAACTTACACATAGGTGGAATGTGAAATAGCTTGCGACCAAATAGTTTAATGTCACGTTCAAAAGGACATTGAGCAGGAATTAGCTTGCAGAGTGAATGAGCTAATTTGGCGTTATGAATTTCTATCGAATCAAACCATTGACGAACAGGTTGCAGAAGGTCGTGTTGTGGGCGGACTTGAGTAAAGCTAGTCATAAGATTTACCATCACTTGATAATTGCAAAGTTGGTCTTATTTGTTGGGTTTGAACCCTTTCCTATATATCTATAGGGAGCAGTTGTCTGTCTTATGCAGTTGTTTTTTGTTCTCTTGTTTGGGAACACTCATTACTACAAACTCCAGTTCTAGTGTTCCGGACGATTTCCCCGACATTTTTGTTGCACATAGAATTTTTCGTACTGAAGGGGTTTGACATCCTCAGCTACACAGGTAAAACGTGCCTTTTCTATTCCAAATTCTTGGTTTTCTCTCAGTCCACGTAGGTGGTGAGACACCAAGCACTTCAAAGTCCTTGTTTCCCTCCGGAAGAAACAAGGACTCCTAATGATCCTGAAGCAGGGGGCGCGAATGACCAATGATTTCTTTAGGACTTACGCAAAAATAACGCAATTATCGTCATTGCAACCAAAACGGAGCGATCAGCAATGCTAGCGCTCCCTGCTGGAGCATCGCAAAGCCTTATTTTTCATCACGAGTGCGTAAGTCCTATTCTTGATAGTACAAGTCCCCTAACCCGTCCGTGGAATCAATTCTTTAATCCGTCTTGAAAAGCTTTGATGCCTGCAGCAAGCCGCAAAACGTCTACGGAGGAAACTTCCCTCCAGGTTCGCCAGTCCCCCAATCTCCTGCACAGGCTACGCTAACGTGACGGAAACCGGAGCCACTGCGGTGGACGGGTCTCCCCGCATAAAGGAGCCAGCGCCGGGGTGAGGCAGCGCGGACGCCACATACCTACGGAGGGAAACCCTCCTGCAGCAGTGGCTCGTCTTGGGGGTTTCCCCCATGAGCGACCTCCGTTAGGGTCTCCCGACTTGAGGCGTCTGGCGTCAAGTGGCATCCAAGACGGGGGCTGGACTCACCGCTCAAACTTTTCGCAAAATCCAAAATTCCCAAGAAAGCGGATCAGTCCGTGCGGTCAATTCCATTATCCAAAATTGTCTGACAGCTTTCGATCCGCCAGTAGCTTGTACCGTAAACTGGGTAAAACCACATCTGTGAAGCGGCGATCAATGGAGCGGTAGAAGTTGTATCTACCAACTGCGAGGATGACTACATTAATAAGCTAGACTACTTAGCGATCTGCACTGCGCGCAGATCGCTAAGCTATCGCCCGTATGTTGCCGAGGGGTAACTTTTGCCAAACCCATGGTTCTTGGTTTTTACGCGGGAGATTTATTTTTATGGATCTGCCATTAGCTGTGAAAATCTGGGCAACCCTCCGGGAATGCCCGTCGCCTGGCTGTCGGGAAAACGCCACATGCTACCCGAAGCCTTCTAGTGGGCGTCTACAAACCGGGAAACCCATCTAACGCAGTGGCTCCCCTACCAAAAGCGCTGGTCTCGCCCTTGCTGAGTGACGTGACGTGCGCGTCTGGTTGGGTGGATTTTTCAGTGGTGATACCCTCACCAAGCACAGGATCTATTCGTTAGATGCTGGCGATTTTTGATACGCTTGCCCAGACTTACCTACGGTAAAAATGAAGGGGAGTTTATCAGCCAAGTGCTTACTAGTGATTTATTGATTCCAGCCCTCGAATGAGTTCTCGAATCACATCTGTTGCAGGTCTTCCTGTTTCATCACAATACTTTTGAAGTTTTTCAGCTTCGGCTGATGCCAGATTTAAGGTCATTCGCTTGACCGCCCATTTTTTCTTGAATATCATTTCTTGTGTCATTTGTCAGCTCAATAATTATTACTACGAATTTAAGTTGAAGCAGTAGTTATGCACCTAATAAAACCGGAAATTAAGTCAAATAAATAAATAGACGCTGATTGTCTTACTTGATTTAATACTAACTCTTTATCGCCAAGTATCTTCCTTTTGAAGGAATTTATCTTAAGAAATTATGTATTGCCCTATACTCTAAAGGTAGTTTTTAGCTGAATTTTATTATGCTATTAGCTAAATTTTATCATGCAAATATAGGAGAAAGTATGCAAAAAGCTAAATCTGTCATATTGTCAGGAAATGAAAACGGTAACTCTACCATTTCTTTGTGAGGCTGCGGCAAATTTTGTTGACTTCTTCTTTCTTTCTTTCTTTGTGTCCTACCCTACGAGAAGCCGCTCCGCGTCTATGCGATTCGTTTCTTATATCATTGGGTGCATCTATGTCACTTTACGGGCAGGTTATCATACAGAATTGGTATTACGGTAAAACTAGTAATCATCCCACCTCCAAACAATAAGTAGCTCAACCTAATTAAACGTGAAATATCATTGCGTTAGCGCAGCGGGCAAGGGACGGCATACGGAATGCAGTGTAGACGCGTTTGCGCAGCGCCCCCTTAGGGGCTAGCGGCTTCCCGATAGCCCTCCGGGGAGAACCTGAGCCCTATGGCTAACGCCACGGCTGCGCCTAACGGGCACGGCCCCGTGCCGAACGGTTCCGCTAGCCCCTAAAAGGGGCGCTGCGCAAACGCTTTAGACCTCTGGGCGTGCGCAAAGCGCATACGCCAGAGCCGGCACGAGGGAAACCCTACCAAGAGCGCTGGTCTCACCGTAAGGCGTGGCGTCAGCCATAGGGTAGCGAAGCAATCGCAAGAATCGTATCTTATGTTTTTTTATGTTGACCTACTTAATTGCAACTAATACCAAATCCAGGTCAATAACACCTCATTTCCCCTATAATCACAAAATGTCATAAAATGTATAAACATATACTTTTTAAGTATATGTTTTACTCATAGAACTTTTATCTACTTTCCATAGTGAGTCAGATTTTTGACTATAAACTTTATATAGTTTAAATTTATATTTTTTTTCGATTCCTTGACGCAAAGTGCTTGAAGGATTCAGTAAAAATACATGACTATAACCATTGGGAATTTTAGGAATATTTTTGTCCTTCATCAACAAAAATCGTACCTTTGGCTCTACAAGATAACTCAGAGAAAAGACGTTTCCAGGGAGTATCCCCAAAGAATCACTTATCAAAAGCGGACGAGAAGCCTGATTGATGATTTTGGCGATTTCTGGATTCCCAGAACTGACACCCTTACTCAACCAAGTTTCTGCTTGGGAACTGACAGCACAAGAAAGCACACCACAGACAATAACGACTACAAATATTATTTGCCAAATCCTCCGGAGTGCAAGAATCCCATCATAAAGCTGATAAGCAAACAGGTAAGCTACTGCTAGTTGAATGCCCAAATAAGAAGGTATTAAATACTCATATACTGCTGTCCGCGTTCCTCCAAAAAATAAATCTGGAAGCATTAAAGGTAGTGCTGGAACAGCAATCAATAACACGAGAAATAACCAGATTCTTGGGTGAGTTGTACGACAAAGAAAAGAAATGGAATATCCCACTATAATCAAACAAATATAGGTCGTTGAATAGCTGAAGGGATTCTCTAAGCCAAAGTTGAAATCAAAAAATATATGGCTTAACTTAAGTAGCCAAGATTGGATTAAAGTAAATGGTGACAATTTACCTGTTGTTTCTGCTATTCCACGATGAAATTGCAACAGGTTGGTCAGAATAACTAAAATCCAAGGTGTAAAAGCTAAAAAGCCCAAAAGTGACGCTGTTGTATAAAGTCTGGCTGTTTTAGTCCAGCGAAATCCTGTCATTGTCATGACATAAATTCCATGAGCAACCGCTACAAATCCACTAAGCAAAGATGTATAAAAACTGAGGGCTAAAGCAAGTGTGTAAATTCCCCATGTGACAGTGCGATCGCTCACTTGTCGTTTTGATTCTAATCGTAAAGCTCTCAGCAAAGAAGCGTTAGAGATTAATATTGTGACAACCCAAAGAATATATTCTTGTGCTTCTTGAGCGTAGATGAGATGAATTGGGGAGATCGCTACGAGTGCGATCGCCAAAAAAGGTACAGAAAAAGGTACGTTAAATAATTCTCGACACAGCCAATAAACACAGGGAAATACCAACAAGCTAATAATGACAGATAAACTTCTGATAGCTGTCACCGAAGTGCCAAAGATTTGTGCCCACAATCGTGCTATGACATAATAAAGCGGAGGATGCTGAGGGTCTTCTGTTGCTAAAGACTTGAGTGTATCACCTAAATTTTTTTCAGGATTAATACGCTGGAACGAGAGCAACGCTTCTTTGTTAACGACACGACCATTAAAAATTTGCTGTCTGATTTCTGTCTTTGTATATCCAGAAATTCGCAATGAGGTGTAAGTTTCATCGTGTCCGTAAACTTTGCCATCAATATTGAAGAAGCGAAAAAACACACCCACCACCAACACCACGATAAAGAGAAACCGCAACCAATTTGGAGCGAGTTTGATATGGCGCATAATTTGGTTTCTGTTTTATAAGGAACCGCAGAGGACACACAAGGCAGAAAACTAAGAAAATTGAGCGAAGACAGCGCACGCTGAGTCCTGCGGACACGCGTAAGGGACGCGAACACAACTCAATTAAGATTGCTATAGCTGGATGAAGTTGTGCATGATTTAGCAATGAACACTTTACTATTATCTAGCCTGGAGAGAATTTAGCAAAGTTTTGTTGAACTGATTCATGCTTGAGAACTGTAAATTTGGTAACTGAAATAGTGATGGATCTATATATTAATGTGCTTGCGATCCAAATAACCAACGGTTACAGGTAAAATTTCCTCTGTGAACGTTTAGCCATAGCATACTATGCCAGTCATGCGCACTTTTTCTGGTACTTCTTGGGAATCACAGGTAGGTTACTGTCGAGCAATAAGAGTTGCAAACCATATTTATGTTTCTGGTACAGCACCAGTCGATGAAGCGGGAGAAGTATTTGCTCCTGGCGATGCATACGCGCAAGCAAAGCGTTGTTTTGAAATTATCCAGAAAGCTTTGCAAGACTTGGGAGCAGACGTAAGCCATGTTGTGCGGACGCGAATGTTTGTCACCGATATTAGCCGTTGGGCTGAATTTGGACAAGCGCATCAAGAATTCTTTATAAAATTTCCGCCAGCTTCAACAATGGTGGAAGTGAAATCCTTAATAAATCCAGCGATGCTAATAGAGATAGAGGTGGATGCCGTTTATGTGGATGATAGGTCAATACGGTTCAGTTAAGACATTTATTCGTTGAGACAGCAGGGGAGATGGGGAGATGGGGAGCAGGGGAGATGAAGAGTTAACGTCCATTACCATTAGTTCTTTCGCCTCTGCTCCTCTGCTCCTCTGCTCCTCTGCTCCTCTGCCCCCCTGCCTGCCTCAACAGATTAATTTCCTTAACTGAACTGTATTGGATGATAGGTGTTGAAAACCTCAACTACTGATTATTTGGAGTATACAAACAAAGCCTGCAGAAGCAGGCTTGTCTGGTAGTTGAGATAAAAAGCTCTATTGAGAAACTAGAAAACAACCTCAATTAGCATGACTCGCACTACTGTAGCGAATTCTTGTTCCTGCCCATAGCAACTTCTCTCGCAGTGTCTGATAATACGAGTTGTTCTCCCGTAAAATTATAAACTTAGCCCGACAATCTGCCATCCGCACATCAACACGGTGTCCAGGCCAAATTGAAGTGGCTAACACCCCATCAGTCCACAACTTGGTACTTAAATCGTAATCACCTAAGGGCCAAATACTGACGACAGAACCAGGGGGTAACACGAGAGGACGACTAGAAAGACTCATTGGACAGATAGGAGTGATGGTAATTGCTTCCATACCATCATGTATAATCGGACCATTTGCAGAAACGGTGTAACCCGTAGAACCAGTGGGAGTAGAAATAACTAACCCGTCCCCTTGGTATTGATCAACGACCTCACCATCAATTTCCATCTCTAGAATTGAGGTAATCATCCGGTCAGCGGAAGCGGGTTTAACACACATTTCATTTAAAGCCAGGTAGCGTTCAGACACTGGTTCCAAATTTGTCCTATTCCCCTCAAAGACCGAAGCTTGCAACATCATCCGCCGCTGCACAGCGTAACGGTCTTCTAAGAGTCGATCCCAAACTCGTTCGGTGTCTTGAAATTCGTCTACAGATTCGGTTAAAAACCCCAGATGACCTCCCACGTTCACTGCTAGTATTGGGATGCCAGCTGGGGCTAGATGTCTTGCACCAGTTAAAACAGTACCATCACCGCCAAGTACCACTGCCAAGTCAATTGGTTGTGCTGCTGAAGCCAAAAATACCGGATATGGGTTATCTTTCGGTCCACTTGGCCCCATCAAAACCTGGCATTGGCGATGTTCTAGTTGCTTTGCACAGATTTCTGCCCAGCGCTTACTTTGGGAATCTCGTGCTTTATAAGCAATAATGACCTGTTTGAGCTCCACAGAATTACCACTTGAGGAGATTAAACTGCTCCATATCGACAGTGTCGCGGTTACGATAAATGGCAAGCACGATCGCTAAACCTACCGCTGCTTCAGCTGCCGCTACGGTAATGACAAATACGGTAAATACCTGACCCTTTATTGCTACTGAGTCTAGGAAGTTGGAAAACGCCATTAAGTTGAGATTAACGGCATTGAGCAGCAACTCAATCGACATCAGCACTCTGACAGCATTACGGCTAGTAATTAAGCCATAGATACCGATGCAGAACAAAGCTGCTGCAAGTAGTAAAAAGTATTGGATCTGCATGAACGTTGGTGTCCCCCCATTGTCAGTTAACAATTATCAGTTATCACTTCGCGCGTTTATTAATAACCCTAGTGGGAACGGCCACGCCTTACGGCTATCGGGGAAGACCTCCGGTCTCGCTGCTATAGCCGAATGGCGTGCCGCAGGTATAGATCGCCAGTTACCTGCGCCAGGGAAACCCTCCCGCAGCACTGGTCTCATCACTGTTTACTGAATATTCCGGCTCGATTCACCGATTGATACCAATTCTCTGGGACGTTCTGGTAACGTCAAAACTTGCTGTTGTTCTGAAGAAATTGTCTGTTCAGGCAGATACTCACGACGTGCCAAAATGATCGCGCCTACCATTGCTATTAACAGCAAAATGGAAGCGAGTTCAAAAGGCAATAAAAAGTCAGTGAAGAAATGTTGACCGATTAAAACAATAGTGTTGCTTGGAGGTATGTCAGTAGACAGTGACCAAGGAGTTGCCAACACCATCGTACTTAAAAGTGCAAACAATCCCAAACTGACTACACCTGTGAGTGCTTTGCGTAACCAAGCACTAGGGAAGGGCGCAAAAGCTTGCCGCTTGTTTACCAGCATAATGGCAAACAAAATCAACACGTTCACTGCGCCAACATAAATTAGCAATTGCGCTGCTGCTACAAAGTCACCATTTAGCAATAGATATAGTCCAGCAATGCTAACAAATACGCCTCCTAGCATAAAGGCTGAATGCACGATGTTTTCAAACAACACCACACCTAATGCTGTCCCAATCAACATCACTGCCAGTATGCCAAATGAAACAACTTGTACTCCTTCCGCAAGATTCACTGTTTTTTGTCCTCACTTAAAACTCAACAATTAGGGGTGTAAGGGGAGCCAGTGCCCTAGTGGGAACGGCCACGCCTTACGGCTATCGGGGAAGACCTGAGCCCTAGTGGGAACGGCCACGGCTGCGCCTAACGGGCACGGCCCCGTGCCGAACGGTCTCGCTGCGCTAACGCAGTCGCCTAGGTCGGGAGAGCCGTCATTCGCGCTGTCTCACCGTGGGCGGGTTCCCCGACTTGAGGCATCTGGCGTGGTAAGGGTGTGGGGTGTAGGGGGAAGAAAATAAAACACTCTTACCTTTGTTTTTCCAAAGTCGTTGGAACCAACAAATAAATCATTCACTTACACCCCTAGTTACTCTCCCTCACACTCCTACACCTGCGTGTTTGGGTCCAGAGTCAAGAGTCAAAAACTATGCACTGTTGACTTTTGACTAATTACTTTTACTTTTCCTGCTCTACAAGGTCTTCTGGACGCGCACCAGGGCGAGGTGCATCAGCAGGTAAACCGTGGGGATCTGTAACGCCCTTGGGTAAATAAACAAGCTCACGCAAGGGTGTGACCATTGGATCTAGAGTCACCTTGTAGGGCAAACGACCAAGCGCCACGCTGTCATAGTTCAATTCATGGCGATCATAAGTAGAAAGTTCATAATCTTCTGTCATTGATAAACAGTTGGTGGGACAAAATTCCACGCAGTTACCACAAAAGATACAAACTCCAAAGTCGATGCTATAGTGTTTGAGCTTTTTCTTTTTGGTTGGCTTATCGAAATCCCAATCCACTACTGGCAGGTTGATCGGACAAACCCGAACACAAACTTCGCAGGCAATGCACTTATCAAACTCAAAGTGAATCCTACCGCGAAATCGTTCGCTAGGAATCAGTTTTTCGTAAGGGTACTGCACAGTGACTGGACGACGCCGCATATGATCAAAGGTAACAGACAGACCCTGACCTATATAGCGACCAGCTTGCACCGCTTCTTTGGCGTAATCACCAACTTGCTTGAGGAACTTCAACATATTGTGTCTCTCTCTTTTTAAGCTATCAGCCTCATTTGTCTTTTGTACGAATCGTCATTTGTGTAAATCTGGATAACTTGTGACTCGTGACAAATGACTAACCACCAAAGGCAAAGGGAAAGGCAAGTTTCAGGGCTGCAGTTAGTAGCAAGTTAACCAAACCAACAGGCAGCAAGAACTTCCATCCTAAATCTAGCAATTGGTCAATACGAACACGTGGTACTGTCCAGCGCAACAGAATTGCCAGAAAGACCAGGAAGTATGCTTTAAGTACAGTCATGGTGATTCCCAAGGAGGCGGTTACAACCTGCAATACGGGATCTGTTTCACTGATTCCCAAAGTGCTCGCTATCAGGTTAATGGGAATTGGAAAATCCCAACCACCCAGATACAACACTGATACTAGCAGGGCAGAAAGCACTAGGTTAACGTAGGAACTCAGGTAGAAAAGAGCGAATTTCATACCAGAGTATTCAGTCTGATAACCAGCAACCAGTTCTTCTTCCGCTTCAGGTAAGTCGAAGGGTAATCGTTCACATTCAGCAAGGGCTGCTATCCAAAAGATAATAAACCCCGCAGGTTGCCGCCATACGTTCCAGCCAAGAATGCCATAACCAGATTGCTGTTCCACGATGTCGATGGTGCTGAGGCTATTGGACATCATGGCGATCGCCAGCACCGCAAGTGCTAATGGAATCTCATAGCTAATTGACTGCGCTGCTGCCCGCAGCCCTCCCAAGAGAGAGTATTTGTTATTGGATGCATAACCAGCCATCAACAAGCCAATCGGCTGAATGCTAGACAAAGCAATCCACAAGAACACGCCCATCCCAACATCTGTAATTACCAGATTCTGTCCAAATGGCACAATCAGGTAGGACAGAAACACTGGCAACACTACGATAATTGGACCAAGGGTAAACAGTATGGCATCGGATTTAGCTGGTACCACATCTTCTTTGAAAACCAGCTTCATACCATCCGCTACTGGAGCCAGCAAACCTAAAGGACCAATATATTCAGGACCAATCCGCTGCTGTGCGGCGGCGGAAATTTTCCGCTCTAACCAAACGCAGGTTAGCACACCAACAGTAGCACCAATAATCATTAGTATCATCGGCACTGGCATCCAAATTGACTTGGCTGCACCAGCGCTTAGTCCCAAATCCATGAGGGATTTTATAAAAGTTCCTTGCAGATCAATTCCTGAATTCATGTCTTTTGCTTTTCAAGTCCTTTAGATCATTGTCCTTTACAACTATCCACACTTGTTAATAACTCTAAATTCGCCCATTAATATTTCTGCCTAAACCATGCAAAACTTAAGATTTTTTGCAATTCCCATGCCTAGTATATCGTTGGATGGTTTTTGCCCCTTTACCCACAGGAGAATTTCTACTTATGGTAAGGATTGGGATTTACGAAGAAAATCCCTAGTCGTGGGAGTATGGGAGTGTTAGGGCAGCGTTAAGGTTTGCGCAGCGCCCCTTTTAGGGGCTAGTGGACCGTAGGTCGCCGTAGGCTGGGAGTATGAGAGTGTGGGAAAACATTTTTCCTTCTTTTTTCTCTTTTTTCCTCTTTCCCTCCTGATCCCCTCAGCCCTCTATCGCTGGTCGATGGGAGTGTAAGAAACGTCGTGCTTACCGTCGTAAACCTGGGTAGGACGGAAAATCCGGTTTTCTTCTAGCTGTTCTTTCCAATGTGCTAACCAACCAGCTACACGGGCGATCGCAAATATTGGTGTAAACAAATCTGTAGGAATTCCCAACTTTCTGTAGACCAAACCTGAATAAAAGTCAACATTGGGATAAATTCCTTTGTGACCGAGTTTTTCCTCGACCACCCTTTCCATTTCTACGGCAATGTCATAATACTTGTCATGCCCAAACTTGGTAAACAGCTGTTCTGCCAAGTTCTGTAAAATGGTGGCGCGTGGGTCTTTCACTTTGTACACACGATGTCCAAAGCCCATAATCTTGGCTTTGCGTTCCAGACGACCTTCTATGTAGGGACGCACATTTTCTACAGAGCTAATTTCTTCCAACATCTCAATGACTTCTTCATTCGCCCCACCGTGTAGCGGTCCTCCTAACGTTCCCACCGCACTAGCTACCACTGCGTATGGATCAGTTAGAGTAGACGCTGTTACCCTTGCACTGAAGGTGGAAGCGTTCATTGTGTGTTCAGCGTGAAGTATCAAGCAGATATCAAAAATCCTCGCCGCCAATGGATCAGGTTCTTTCTCATTGAGCATGTACAGAAAATTGCCGGAATAGTCCAAGTCCGCATGGGGACGTATTGCATCGTTCCCATTTCGCATTAACTGGAACGCCGCCACCATTGTCGGAATCTTTGCTATGAGGCGAACGACAGCATCCCGAATGTAAGCTGGATTATTCAAGTCACGACGCGAATAAAACAAGCCTAATGCTGCAGCTGAGGCTTGCAGTGCATCCATCGGATGACCGCTTTCAGGAAAGCACTTCATCATGTCGCAAATGTGATACTTTATCCGCCTGTGAGAGTGAACTTCATCCTCAAATGCTGTAAGTTCTCTCGATGTGGGCAACTCATCCCAAATTAGCAGATAAGCAGTTTCCAAAAATGTACTTTTTTCTGCTAGTTCCTCAATCCGGATGCCACGATATTCTAGTATTCCCTTTTGCCCGTCAACATTGCTAATTCCGGATTGGGCGGCGGGAATGCCATCCAAACCAGGCTTATATTCGCACACCATCATGGCAACACCATCTGCTTTTTTTTTGAAAGATTTTTTCAGGCTAACTTACCAGAAATTGTTATCACCATAACAGTATCCGTTCTCCTAAAAGTTCTTTCAGAAACGTTACTCTACTGTTAGAGCAAGTACTTGGGTGGCGTCAACCAAAATATCTGACTACGACCCAGAGGGGAGCCTTTTTCTGGTAGTTTTACCCCAATCATACCCGCTTTTTTCAAAACTAACGTTGCTTTTGCTTGTCCCCATAAAAGAATTTCTGCCCAAGCGCTCAAATCTGGTTCATGTCCAACCAAAGCAAGTTGGGTTTGGGGTGAATAATTTTTTGGACTCAACCAGTCCACAACCCAATTTTCAATCCGACCATCTGGCGCAAGATAAGAACATTCCTCTACTTTGGAACTCAGTCCTGCAGCTATAAGAATTTGTGCTGTTTGGCGAGATCGTATTAAGGGACTGGTCGCAATCAAATCAAAATGTAAGCCCAGCTTTCGCAATCGCTGGGCTACTTTGTCTGTTTTTTCGCGACCTTCTTTTGTCAGTGAGCGTTCGTCGTCTTTAAGATCTGGTCGCCTTTGTTCAGCAATTCCATGACGGATTAAATACAGTTCCACGGCGGAGTGTCCTTTGTGAGCATAAGCTGTTTGGAGGCGAGGCAGTGCGAATAAACGCTCGTCGATGCAAGTGGTGTTTTACCCACACAGTGAAGGAAATACCCCAAGGATATTTAGTCCTTAGTCCTTTGTCTTTGGTAACCAAGGACTAAGGGATGGCAGGTGCTACAACGTGCTTAACCCGACGCCAGTCGCCTCAACGGAGGTTCCCTCCGTTGAGGCGCTAGCTCCCTCCGGGTTCACCAGTCGCCTACGGCGGGAAACCCGCCTGCAGCGCTGGATTCACCGCAACGCACTGCCTCCTGATGATTCTACTCCGACTGTATTGGATTATCTTTTGGATTCACTAACCTTAAAAGCTTCTGCTTAATCTGAGAATCGAAAACTTCCCATTTCATCTTCGCATAAGCAGAATTTTCATTACCTCCAGATAAGAAACCCATCGGAATTTCAAACCCACCTGCGCTTGTCCGTCCACCACCAAAAAAGCGTCCGCTGCTATCTTGACCGAAGGCTTCTTTAATGAACTCATCAGGATCAAGGGTTAGTTTGGTTGTTCTTAAAGAACCAATCACCACCTCTAGTTCTTCATCTTCATCGTGAACGATACCATACACAACAGCTGTGTGGACGTTTTCTTCTGTCACAATAAAATCTGCCGCTTGGGGAATAGCATCGCGGTCATCGTAGCGTAAGTAACCAACACCAGCAATAGAAAAGTTATTTTGCACGATGCGGTTTTTGAGCGATCGCTCTATAACATCCATGACTCGCTTAGAACGATTCGCCTGTAGAATCGCGTTCAGCAACTGCGCGTCATAAAATCTACTTAAATACGCTGCCGCCATAAAATCTTCTTCCTGTGCTTGCATCAGTCTATTAGTATCCGATCGCAAGCCATGCATCAAGGCAGTCGCGCATTTTACATGTTGATTTATACTGCTATCTAGAGTGAGTAACCCGTACTGTAAGTATTGAGTGAAAATCGTTGCTGTTGCTCGTACAGAGGGACGAACATCAAAGAATTCTGATTTGATGTCACTTTGTAAACTGTGGTGGTCAATAACCGCCACTATTGGTATCCCTACCTCTTGCACAATTGGTACTAGCTGAGAAGTCGTTCCCTGGTTGTCTATGAGGACAAAACCTTGGTAGGAAGATAAGTCTTTGCTTTTGAGTGTTTGTACTGTCCAACGCTGCGCGGGTAAGCCTGTCAGCTTGACCAAAGCAATATTTTCTTGATGGCTCAAAGCACCAGCGTAAATGATGTCACATTTTATATCGTATTGCTGAGCTATGAGCTGGTAAGCCCAAGCACACGATAAAGCATCAGGGTCTGGAAAATCTTGAAGAATAATTAACTGGCGTTCTTGTTTATGGGCAAGAAACGTGTTGTGCAGCTCTTCTGATTTCTGATTTAGCAATGAATTGTTACGCAGACCCACAAAAGAACCATCACCTATAAATGCTGTACCTGAGTGTCTAGTGAGTGGAACTTCTGGTAAATCTTTGTTGTCTATTTCAAAATCGTCTGGAGTAGGATCACCCGTTAATGGCAAACTCGAAATCTGAGTCACAGAAGAATTAAAGTGCATACGAAACGTTTTTATAAGTGTGAGGCTCCTTTTTTTCATCAATAGATACTACAGTTTGTATTTCAACACTTCAGCCACACATTACAATCTTTGCAGAAATATCAGAGCATGACATATTATCTCTGAGCCTCTTTTTTTGTCAAGAACTTATCGTTGCTAACTTGCCAGGAAAACGCCTTTAGTACCTACCCCTGATTTTTTGGTAGATTCAGAACGCACCCTGTTGTTTTTGGCCTTAGTATGTGTTATGCTAGCAAAAGTGCCCAAGAGGATTAATACGCTTAATTGCTGCTTTATTATTCATCAGGTAATCAGCTTTTTCGGTTGATCTCTATAAAAATCTGTGAATAAGTTACAATCAAGCGAAAAAGCAAAAAACTGACAACTGCCTGCCTTGTTCAGATTTAGCAGAAGGTGTCAGAGTCCTATAACGTATTTTTGCCATTCTTGGTGAGTACCACTTTTGAGATGTTTGGTGACCTCAAAGTAAAGACTACTATAGGGTCGGCGCGGATTATGGCGTAAGTTCATGTGAGCTTCATTCGGCGTGCGACTACCCTTTCTAACATTGCAGCGGACACATGCTGTAACAATGTTTTCCCAACTATCGCCGCCACCACGTGATCGTGGAATGACATGATCTAAAGTTAAATCATCGCCAGTGTAACCGCAATACTGACAAGTATGACTGTCGCGATGCAGTATATTCCGACGAGTCAAAGGAATCTCCTTATAAGGAACGCGCACATAATGGCGTAACCTTATAACTGTCGGAAGCGGAAAGTCTAAGTAGAGTTGCGTGTTATTAAACTCTACTCGCTCTGCTTTGCCTTTAATCAGTAACACGACAGCTCGCCGCCAGCTCGTGATATTGAGCGGTTCGTAAGAGGCGTTTAAAACTAAAACCTTCCCCATTGATAGGCGCTCAGGCTATTATTTTTACATATATTAACACAATTATATTCAGCTTTGGTGATGAAAAAAAATTATACTATTCCAATAGTTAAAACTACAAATAATAAAAAGTCAAGATCTAAGGATAATTCTCCTTTTTACGAGAACTAGGGTGTAGGGGGTAGGGAAAAATATTTTTTAAAGGTGGTATCGCGCCCACCAAAATTAAAGATGTATGTAGAGACACGCAGTGAGATGAAATGAGCGTGTCCTTATTTCAGTCTCACGTTTTTAAACGTTCGTCCCCACACTCCACACCCCATACCCTACACCCTTTGAAACTAACTCTGTGTTCATGATCTTGTGTCAATTCCAAAATAAGAGGTAAACTTCTTGATTAATCACGATTAGGCTTCTTGCAGTGAGAATGAAAATGATTTAGAAGCTAAAAACTGGTGTGATAGGAGTCATTCAAGATGTTGAGCCATGAGCAAACCTCTAGTGTAACCTCTAATCAGGAGTCAAATACCTACCCCTGGTTATCCCAACGTGCTTGGGTGGAAATTAATTTGTCAGCATTATCGTATAACGTCAAGCAGCTTTTAAGCATACTGTCACCGCAGACCCAACTGATGGCAGTGGTAAAAGCCGATGCTTATGGACATGGAGCATTCACAGTTGCCCAAACCGTGTTAGAATCGGGAGCCAGTTGGTTAGGAGTCGCTACAATTCCAGAAGGAATTCAACTGCGGCAAGCGGGAATTAAAGCTCCAATCTTAATACTAGGTGCAACCCATACCCCAGAGCAAATTCATGCGATCGCTCAATGGAAACTTCAACCAACACTCATATCTCCCAAACAAGCTTTAGTCTTTTCCAATACTCTAGAAGCGATCCATCATAACAAGACCTCACTCCCTGTACACGTTAAATTAGACACGGGAATGTCCAGGTTAGGAACAAATTGGCAAGACGCTGCTGAGTTTGTTCAGCTTGTGGAACGGTTACCTCATCTAACTATCGCTAGTATATATTCTCACTTGGCAACGGCAGATAGTCTTGATCCTACAACGATGAAACAACAGCAACAACGATTTGAGCAAGTTATTGCTGAACTAAGAACAATAGGGATAGAAGCGCCTTGTCTACATTTAGCCAATTCAGCTGCAACCTTAAGCGACAAAGCATTGCACTACGATATTGTGCGTGTAGGTTTAGCTGTATACGGACTCTACCCAGCTGATCATTTTCGCTTAAGCATAGACTTGAAACCCGTTTTACAAGTCAAAGCACGAGTCACGCAAGTAAAAACCATTCCTCCTGGAACAGGCGTCAGCTACAGTCATCAATTTATTGCCTCAGATGAACTCCGTCTTGCTGTGGTAGGAGTTGGTTACGCAGATGGAGTTCCTCGTAATCTTTCCAACAAAATGCAAGTGTTGATTCGCGGTCAACGAGTGCCGCAAATTGGCACAATTACAATGGATCAGTTGATGCTAGATGTAAGTGCATTAGCAGATGTGCAAGAAGGCGAAGTCGTCACTCTACTTGGAACAGAGGGAAAAGAACAAATTACTGCAGAAGATTGGGCAAATCAGTTAAATACAATTTCTTGGGAAATTCTCTGCGGGTTTAAGCACCGTTTGCCTCGTGTTGCTGTGGCTTAGCTAATTTCGATACAAGCCGAGTTGCTGAGAAGTCTATACTTACCCGTTCCACAAGTGTAGGAGTTTGTCACTCAAAGCTGATTATTGGTTCGCGGTTAGTGGTTCGTAGTTAGTTAAACAACTAACTACGAACCACTAATAACCAACCGTTAGATATTGCAAGACATAAGTTTGTTATGATATAGTAGTTATCTAGTGAATGCGGATGTGGCGGAATTGGCAGACGCGCTAGATTTAGGTTCTAGTGCCGCAAGGCGTGAAGGTTCAAGTCCTTTCATCCGCATTATTAAAGAATGGTAATTCAGTGATTATGTTCGCAGGCATTTTTTGTAACCTGCGTAATGTGTGACTGTTAATTCCCCAATGGTTGTGATCAATTGAAAATTGATCACAACCATTGGGGAATTGTTTTTTCTCACCCCTATCCTATTGCTTGCCCGAGAGCAATCGCCCCCAAGTATAGTTGAGGCTTACACTAGGTAGAGTCGAGAGGAGGTATTATCCTCCGTCCCTCTCTGTTAGATCCGGA
>NZ_JCACKO010000024.1:0-17339 GCF_059505445.1 Brasilonema angustatum
TGGTGAGGTTATTTACGGACTGGTTACCGTGATTTACTCACAACGAATCGCACTAAATGTTTTTGTACAATTCCCGCTACATCCTGCGCCAGTTCAACTTCAGAGTTAAAAATTTGCACCTGTAGAACATCGATGCAAAAAGAATTTTTGGGGGTTGACATCGGAGTATACAGAATATTTTCAGACAAACTCAAAGGAAATGAGTAGGGACAGAGTTACCGATCTGCCCTAACTCGTATCAGCTACCATAGGTTGTCATGTGAATGCTCAATTATAAGTTCCTATTTTTAAGAATGCAGACAGAATCACAAAGTAGGGCAAAACAATGTAAACTCTGTAAAGGAACTTTACAATAGTTTACACCTTAAATACCATGCTAGCTGCAATTCTCTTTGATCTAGATGGAACGATCGCCAACACTGACCCCATACACTACCAAGCTTGGCGGGAAATGCTGATAGGCTACGGCATGGACATTGATGAAATATTTTATAAATCCCGACTGAGCGGGCGAACCAATCCACAAATTGTAGAAGACCTCCTGCCACAATTATCACCAGAAGAAGGTGCAAAGCTTGCAGACGACAAAGAGGCTCTTTTCCGCCAAAAAGCCAAGACTATTCTCAAACCTTTAAGCGGATTTTCAGAACTCATAGCATGGACAGATGCGCATCAACTGAAACGTGCTTTGGTTACCAACGCTCCTAGATTAAATGTCCAATTCATGCTAGAAGTCTTGGAAATCAAAGAAGTCTTTCATACAGTTGTCATAGCAGAAAATGAGATAGCCGCTAAACCAGATCCTGCACCCTACCAAGTTGCCCTAAAGAAGTTAGGTATCACAGCAGAACAAGCAATAGCATTAGAAGATTCTCCCTCTGGAATTTGTTCTGCTGTTGGTGCTGGTATTCGCACCATTGGTGTGACAACAACTCAGGAGCCAAAACTTCTCCACTTACTCGGGGCATTTATGACAGTTCCAGACTTTAGTGATTTGCAACTGTGGACACTTCTCAACTCGTCGGTACAGGAAGATGTGGCTTGTTTAGATTCATAAAGCCTCGCGGGATGTGTGGAAACCTGATCGAAAAGGCAGGGGGCAGGGAGCACAGGGAGCAACACCAGAAAAAAATTACCCTGCCATGTAGGTTTGATGCCCCTTCTTTCAAGAATGGAGAAGAAAAAATTGTTGAGAGATGCAAAGCGGAGCCAGCGCTTGACTAGGGTTGCAAATAGACCAAAATCTGATTTTTGCCAAGAATATATTATTTTCAACCTTTAGATAGATGCTTATCTAGTAAATTGTAAATTCAGCGAAATTTCCCAGAATGACTTAAGAAAATATAAATTTAGTGAAAAATTTGATTTTTTACTAAATCACTCTTGACAAAACCTTTGATTATAGAATAAAACAAAACAGTACATTCATATACAGATTTAGTTAGAACTTGTCTTCTGTGATAACTTCTCAATTTCTCAAAATCTTTTGATGAAAAAAGAGTTAGTGGTTGGCATCTTCAACTAGCAAATATTGCAGTTAAGTTTAACTGTTGCTATTTTTACACCCTTGAAGCTGTTTTCAAACTTTTTGCAACACCACTTCATCACCCTACATTTCTGGAGGATAAGTTATTAAACAGTTAGGTAGAATTCATGAAAATAATCAAAACTTATGCAGAGGAGTTTTGTATTATTTATCCATATAGGATGAATAGTAGAACATGATTCTATCTGTGCACAGATATCAAAATAGGCTGTGCAATTCTTGGGTAACAGCGGTTTTCAGATCTGGTGGGCATTACTCACGAACATCTTAAATGTGCATCATATAAGCTTTTATTTGTGGTCTATTCATAGAATCAGCGCTGCAACTCGTAATATCAAAATCCCACCTAGAACTACTTTTTTTCCCTGGCAAATGTCATTTGCTGCTTTCATAACAGGGGGTAGTTAAACCTGATTTGGGATGTTCTTTTCAAGGAACGTAATCATCTTTTTGCTAACCACTATAGTTAATTAGGTAAATAACAGCTACCTGTCTGATGTACTTTTCAGACAAATTGATTCTACGTCTGTAAAAACTGAGCGTAAGAGATTTCAGAACAGATATGGAAGCATTTGTCCACCTGCTTAAATTTGACAATCACTGCTCCCGAATTATTCACAAAATTCAGGTAATGTAATGATTTTTGAGATTTCTGACTTTTATGAAAGCAAGTTTTTAACACCTTGTCAGCGTCAGGTTTTGTTGAAGAATTTGCAAGCTAATTTGCAACCAGAATACCGTCGGAGGATAGAAATTATGTTGCTGGCAGATGTGGGTAAATCGCAAACCCAAATCTGTAAGATTTTAGGTTGTTCTCAGGAGATGGCGCGGTATTGGATCACCGTCGCACAGCTAGGTTTGGCGGACAAATGGCAAGAACGACCGATAGGTAGACCGAAGATTGTCAACGATCAATATATCCAAAGGTTAAAAGAATTGTTTAGTCATAGTCCGCGTAAATATGGCTATGCATTTAGTTCTTGGACATCTCAATGGTTAAACAAACATTTAGCAACTGAATTTGGAATTGAAATCAGCGATCGCCACATTAATCGCCTGCTCAAACAAATGGGGCTTTCTACACAAAAACGCTCCTCTAAAAAGCAAGCAACTAAAGACACCAAGGAAACTGGCATTCGGATCTGTGACTTGCAATCTCACAGTGAGCCTAGTTTCCATTGGTTATTCAATCATCATGCAAATTAATAACTAACTCTTGGGATGGAGGAGAAATCATGTCATCAGGGTTTTCCCAAGAACAACTGAGTCAACAACTCATGACTTTCTTAGGAGAGAAGCTTTCACCAAAGGAAGTGATGAATTGTCTAAAAGAAGTGGAAATTGTCGAACCACCCCTAGCAAAGCTGTTTTGGCAATCAACAAACGCTCAGCCGGGAATTTATATAGTCCTTGCGGGTAAAGTGAGACTGCTGGATAGTTCTGTTAACTTAATCTCCACGCTTGCAGCAGGATCATCATTTGCTGAGATGACTCTGTTTGCAGAAGAAGACTTTATTCCTTACGCTGCTAGAGCTTCACATAACTTAAAACTCTGTTATATCAGCGCAGATGCATTGCAGATTTTGATGGACAAATACCCCAAAATCCGCGATCGCCTGTTGAGAAACGCAGAACTTTGGGATTTACAGTTGTTGTATCAAAATCAATACCCCAATACATCTGTTAATAGCATCTTTCAAGCTTTATCCCTGTTTGAAAGGCATTCATTCAATAAATTTCAAGAAATTGACGTAGCTCCAGATACTAAGTTATGGCTACTACACCGAGGCAAACTACAGCATTCTGACGGTAGTTGTTTGACTCCAGGCAAAATCTATGCTGTTCCACAAGATACTTGTTGGCAGGCGACTCAACCAACAATTGTGTACAGTCTGCCCAATTCTGATTGGCTTGCAGCAGTGCAACACTTGCCCCAATTAACAGAATTGATTGCCTCTGATTCTAAACAAATCACAACTGAGGAAAACGAAGCGCCTCACACCTCATTTCCACAAAAACGTACCAATAGCAGGAAAGTCATTCCATTCCCCTCGCACGCCGCCCCCCCAAAACAAAAGCGACAGCGACGTGTCTACTTCCCTAGCCCTCAGGTAAAAGCAGGACATTTATGGGCACACCTGACGAAACGCTATCCCTTTTTTGAACAACAAAGTGCCTCAGACTGTGGTGCAGCGTGCCTTGTGATGATGAGTCGCTATTGGGGTAAGCGCTTTAGCATCAACATATTGCGGGATTTAGCTAACGTCAGGCGGACTGGGGCATCTCTACAAGGTTTAGCAGTAGCAGCAGAAAGTATCGGTTTTGCAACTCGTCCAGTGAAAGCCAGCCTGGACAAATTGGCACAACAATCCTTACCAGCGATCGCCCACTGGCAAGGCAAGCATTACATCGTCGTCTACGAAATCACTCCTAAACAGGTAATTGTCGCCGATCCTGCCATCGGTCAACGCACCCTCACTTATGCTGAGTTTAAAGCAGGGTGGACTGGTTATGCCTTATTAGTGCAACCGACAGCAGAACTCAAAGAAAGCCAAGAAGCGAGTACACCATTCTGGCAATTGTGGGAGTTAGTCAAACCACATTGGCAAGTCCTGCTGGAAGTCTTCATCACTTCGGTTTTTATCCAGGTGTTTGGACTAGTCACGCCTCTGTTCACCCAGTTACTGTTAGACAGAGTGATTGTCCAAGGTAGTACCCTCACCTTAACTGCCATTGGGTTAGGGTTGCTGATTTTTGGTTTGTTCCGCGTCGCCATGAACGGACTGCGACAATACCTGCTAGATCATACAGCCAACCGGATCGGAACAGCGCTGATGGTAGGTTTTATCAAACATACCTTCCGTCTTCCCCTAGCCTTCTTTGAGTCGCGTTACGTGGGCGATATTGTTTCTCGCGTTCAAGAAAACCAAAAAATTCAGCGTTTCCTGACTGGCGAAGCACTGTCAATTATTCTTGATTTACTGACGGTGTTTATCTATGTGGGTTTGATGTTTTGGTATAGCTGGCAAATGGCATTGTTAGTGCTGTTGATTGTGCCGCCATTTTTTATTCTGGCGCTGGTTGCTACACCTTTTTTTCGCCGCATCAACCGTGAAGTTTTTAATGCTTTAGCCAACGAGAACAGTTATTTAATTCAAGCCCTGACAGGAATTCGCTCAATTCGTTCAATGGCAATTGAACAAACGGTGCGCTGGCATTGGGAAGAACTGCTAAATAATTTGATTAAAAAAATGTTTGGCGGACAAGTCATTGCCAACCAACTGCAAGTTCTCAGTTCTACCATCGAATCAGTGGCAAATACAGCATTATTATGGTTTGGAGCATGGCTGGTGATTCACAACCAACTGACAATTGGGCAACTTGTAGCCTTCAATATGTTGTTGGGTAACATCATTCATCCTTTCCAACGCCTGACAGTACTGTGGAATCAAGTACAAGAGGTGATGGTTTCCACCGAACGGATTAATGATGTTCTAGAAGCCGAACCAGAAGAAGACTTACAACATCAACCACGCCAATCTTTGCCAAGACTGCGAGGTTACATTCGCTTTCGCGATGTGACTTTCCGCTATCACCCAGAAAGTGATATCAACGTACTAGAAAACCTCAGTTTTGAAATTCAGCCTGAGCAAACTGTAGCGGTTGTAGGGCGTAGCGGTTCCGGGAAAACAACCCTTTCCAAGCTGATTTTGAGTTTATATACCCCGACAAATGGCAAAGTATTAATTGATGGTCATGATGTGACGAGTCTTCAGATGCGATCGCTACGACAACAAATTGGTGTTGTTGATCAAGAAACCTTTTTGTTTGGCGGTACGATTCGGGAAAACATTAGCATCGCTCACCCAGAAGCCACTTTAGAAGAGATTACCGAAGCAGCGAATCTTGCAGGTGCTTCAGAATTTATTCAGCAATTACCTATGGGTTACGAAACCCAAATCGGTGAAGGTGGCGGAATGCTTTCTGGTGGACAACGCCAACGTCTAGCAATTGCTCGCGCTTTACTAGGTAATCCTCGGTTGTTAATTTTCGATGAAGCAACCAGTCACCTCGATGCGGAATCGGAACGGATTATTCAAAACAATTTGAAAACAATTCTCCAAGGACGTACCAGCTTGATTATTGCCCATCGACTTTCTACGATTCGCAATGCTGACTTGATTCTGGTATTAGATCAAGGTGTGTTGGTGGAAAGCGGGACTCACAAGGAATTAATCGCCAAAAAAGGTCATTACTACTACCTCAATCAACAACAACTTGCTCAAGTAGGTTGAGATTCTGTAGAGATGTTACATACAGCCTTCCTAAATAGGATGTGAACACCTTCTTCTCAGATCTTGCACCATACTTTTCGTCCGCCAAGAAATAAATTTCTTGGCTCAAAGTCCAAGTCCGTTAAAACGGACTGAAAAACTTACTCAGTCCGTTTTAACGGACTTAGTTTATTAGCCCAGAACTTGAGTTCTGGGCGTACTCAGCCGGAGATGCAAGATCTGAGTCTTCCTCTTCTCTTTCTTTTCTTTGCGACGCCAGTCGCCTCAAGTCGGGAAACCCGCCCACGGCGCTGGCTCCTCTTTGCGCTCTTTGCGGTACCCTTCGGGAAGCCGCTCCGCGTCTACGTTTTTTTTTTTTTGTTCACGACCTATCTGGGATTGCTGTATAACGTCTCTACATCAAATCACTTATCACTCATCACTCTATGGCTTATCCATCCAATAATTCATCATCACCATTCACCCCAACCGATGATCAGCAACTGAGCACTCCACCTAATGCAGTTAAGGAAAATAATAATCTAGGAGTTAATGCCAAAGATTGGTTTTACGGTACTGAGGAACTACTAGATGCTTTACCTCGTCTTTGGACACGCTCTTTGCTGTATTTGCTGATAGGTTTTAGTGCGATCGCCTTACCGTGGGCAATGCTGTCTCAAGTTGATGAGACAGGAACTGCTAGAGGACGTATCGAACCACTAGGCGCAACGCAAAGATTAGATTCTCAAGTTAGCGGCAGTATCACTGCTGTCAGGGTGAAAGAAGGAGAGCAAGTTCGAGCCGGACAGTTACTGGTAGAACTGGAGTCGGATGTATTGCGAACCGACTTCAAACAGGCGCAGGCAAAGCTAGAAGGACTCATAAATCGGCACTCACAACTCGAACTCATCAAAAACCAATTGCTACTGGCAATTCACGTCCAAGAGCAACAAAACCAATCCCAAGAATCAGAAAAAATTGCCCAAGTTAATCAGGCAAAGCAAAATCTGGATGCAAAACAGAGTACCTATAACTTACAAAAATTGGAAAAACTGGCTTTAGTAGATCAGGCTAAGCAGCAGATTAACAGCACTCAGAATGAGCAGAAGTCGGCCCAAAGTCGTTTGAGTATAGATTCAAAACAAGTCAAACGCTTTAGCAAACTCGTGAAGGATGGTGCGGTTTCCGCAAATCAAATTGACCAACTCAGAAAAGAAGAACAAGAAAGCAAACGACTCAACCAAAAAACGCAATCGGATATCAAACAAGCCCAGCTACGCTTCCAAGAAGAACAAAACCGCTATCAGGCAACTATGCGCCAAGCCCAGGCAGATATTCAGCTCGCAAAACTGAGACTGCAAGAGGGTGAAAGTAGCTATCAAAGTGTTATTCAAGCTGGGAAACTAGCTGTTTTTAAAAATCAGGAACAATTGAAAGACCTGCAAACACAAATTGTTACTCTGAAATCAGAAATTGCTCAAACCAAAAACCAAATCGATTCCTTAAAGCTGCAATTAGAGCAACGAGTTATGCGATCGCCCGTTGATGGTGTCATTTTTGATTTACCCATCAAAAAGCCTGGTGTCGTCGTACAACCCGGTCAGATCATTGCCCAAATAGCCCCTAAGCAAACTCCCTTTGTACTTAAAGCCAATATGCCTAGTCAACAAAGTGGTTTCTTAAAAGTAGGAATGCCAGTCAAAATCAAATTTGACGCCTATCCCTTCCAAGATTATGGAGTCGTTCCAGGGCGTGTGATTCGGATTTCACCAGACTCCAAAATTCAGGAAACTCCCCAAGGAAAAATAGAAACTTTTGAATTGGAAATATCCTTGAATCAGCCTGATATCCAATCTGGTAACAAACATATTCCCTTAACCCCAGGTCAAACAGCAACAGCAGAAGTGATTGTTCGTCAGCGGCGCGTGATTGATTTCATTTTAGATCCGTTCAAAAAACTGCAAAAAGGTGGTTTAGAGCTTTAACCAACAGTTAAACAGTTATCAGTTATAGGAATGCTAAATCATTTATGAAAAATCTTGAGTAGTGTAGGGTGGGCACTGCCACTAAAACCCAAATATAGTGGGCAGGATCTGACTGGCAGTGCCCAACGCCAGATACCAAGTGAGGGAAACCCTCCTGCAGTACTGGCTCCCCTACGTGTGTTTCTTGGCGTCCTTGGCGTCTTGGCGGTTCGTCAAAAATTCGTACGCCATCAAAAAAATGTTAATAATCAGAGGAATGAAATGATGTTAAAAGTGTTGAATGTGTCTGGTAAAGAAATGCTAGAACAACTGAAACTTTCCTGCCATATTCCTGGTTTATTAGATGCGATCGCCACACGCCAAATTATTTTTGATGCTGCAATATCTGCAGGTATTAAAGTAGAAGTACAAGAACTGCAACAGTCAGCCGATAGCCTGCGGACAGCGAATAACCTACTGAAAGCGGAAGATACTTGGGCATGGCTACAAAAACATCATCTTTCCTTAGAAGAGTTTGAACAATTAGCCGAAATTAACCTCCTATCTGCCAAGTTAGCGAATCATTTATTTGCAGATAAAGTGGAATCATTCTTTTATGAACACCAACTGGATTATTTGGCAGCAGTTACTTACGAAGTCATCTTAGAGGATGAGGACTTAGCTTGGGAACTTTTTTATGCACTCACTGAAGGTGAAATGAGTTTCCAAGACATGACTCGTCAACACATCCAAAATCCAGAACTTCGCCGTACAGGTGGATATCGTGGAATAAGACCTCGTAAAGATTTTAAACCAGATATTGCTGCTGCGGTCTTTGCTGCTAATCCTCCTGAGTTACTCAAACCCATTGTCACTACACAAGGAGTCCATCTCCTGAGGGTTGAGGAAATCATCCGTCCGGAATTAGATCAGCTGTTACGCTTGAAGATTATGAGCGACTTTTTTTCGACTTGGTTAAAGGAACAAATGGCGCAAATAGAAGTTATTCCACATTTTGAATCAGATTCCTATTCTCCACCAGTTCAGGAATTACTGAAGCTAGCTTAATCGCTATCAAACAATTTTTCTTAACCAGATACAATTGGTATCTGGTTTTTTATTCATAACAATTATCAATGACTTCTGAACAAAAAAACTCGGTTTGGCAAAACTTACCGAGTTTATAATGTATGGTGTATGAGTCTTAAGTTATTGAGATTTATTTATCATTTTTTTAAGGAACTATCTGTGACTATGAGGTAAATCAGATAAGCTGTAAATGCTTTTAATAACGTGTTTGCGAATATACTAAGAGGATTACCACCCATGACAGATGCAGACTCTGTTTCAGAGAGTTCATTTAAAAATGTTTCAGATTCTGATAAAGTTTGGCAACTAGTCGAATTTATATCAAAAATTTTGATTTTAGCCATTGTGATTTATTGAGTTATAAAATTTGATGATTGACAATAATTTGATGGATTGAAAAATAAATTTATAGAGACAGGTTTTAACTATCTCTATAAATAATACTAATGAATTAATTATTTACATTATTTCACTAGTTCGGTAATTGCTAAAATTCCTGTACCCTTCAAGAATGAATTTTGCAAAATTTCAGATATTTTTATTACAAAGGCACCGTAGTTGGTCGCAAAAGTTAGCGCATCACTACCACCGTTAACAGAGGAAGACTCTGTTTCAGCTACTTCATTGATAAAAGATTTGGAGTCGAATGCTAGGTCGGAAACGGTAATTTTAGACATGATGTTTTCCTTAATTTGTAGTTACTCAGATTAAGTTATCGCTTAACCCATGCATCTATTTTTATCGACCTTAAAGATAAATTCAATAGATTGAAATGAGTTGATTTGTCCTAAATAAAGGAATTATGTCTTCTAGTTTTTCAGGGTAAGAAAAGTCAATTTTTATTTGATGATTATTTAGCCGATATCGCAAGATTGTAGAGAAAGATTGCTTCAAGACATAATTAAAGGATTTTTGTCTTTTAAACTGGTTGTGTGGCAAAAATAGACAGTGCAATTGAGTTTTGGCAACTTTCTAACCGTTAGATGGGCTTGCTGCTAGGGCGATGCTCCAGCAGGGAGCCAGCAAAGCTGATCGCCAAAGGTAAAATCCGATGTTCCTGAACTTGAATCCTCGCGTGGAGTGTTTCTGGTGTATCATCAGGCAACACAGGCACCGCTGCTTGCATCAAAATGGAACCGCTATCCATTTCTAAACAAACAAGATGCACAGTACAACCAGCAATTTTCACCCCCTCAGCAAGAGCTTGTTCTACTGCACGTGATCCTTTAAAACTAGGTAACAAACTGGGATGAATATTGATAATCTTGTTAGGAAACGCATCAATAAAAACTGAGGTTACCAGTCGCATCCAACCTGCCATCACCACCCATTGCACATCGTACTCCTGCAAGGTTTGGACAATTTGTCTATCCAAATCTTCACGGCTTTTGTAGTCGCGGTGATTAAGAAGCACAGCAGGGACACCCCACTTTGCTGCCCGTACTGCGGCATAGGCATCCGGATTATTGTAGATGAAAACTTGAATTTGGGCGGACAACTGCCCGTCTTTGATTGCTTGGGCAACAGCCTCAAAATTACTGCCACTTCCAGATGCCAGAATTCCTAATTTTATGGGAGTTTGTGTACGAAGTCTGTCAGCACTTATATTGGGAGAAATAAGGCTAGGGAAGAAAGCGTCAGGGTAAGTCAACCCTGCAGGAGAGTGTTCCTCGGCAGGCGGGTGCTGTGTAAAATCAGGGCTAAAGCTCATCACGGCAGAGAGGACAAATCAGTAGATGCCAAAAATTTTACCAGAAGGAACTCAGGAGGAGCCAGCACTGTAGGAGGGGAGCCAGTGCGTTGCGGTGAGGCAGCGCGGACGCCACATGCCTACGGAGGGTCTCCCGACTTGTAGACGCCGGAGGCGGCTTCCCGCAGGGTAGCACCTGGCGGAGCGCGTTAGCTCCGGCCCCCTTAGGGGCTAGCGGAACTGCTCTATGGCTAACGCCACGCCTTACGGCTATCGCAGCGTCCCCGGAGGGCACGCTGCGATAGCCCTCCGGGGAAGACCTCCGGTCTCGCTACGCTAACGCCAGTCGCCTGCGGAGGGACACCCTCCCGCAGCGCTGGACTCACCGTAAGGCGTGGCGTTAGCCATAGGGCGTTCAGGAGTCAGGATTAAGAATAACTCAGTTGTCAGAACGCAGAACGGGCTGCGCCCTTGCACTCTACAGAATACATCCCCCTAAATAAACAATTGGGACTGCTTTGCTAAAATATCAAGTTTTTGTAACCTTTATCAGAATCTTTTGACATAAATAAGAACTCAAAGCTTGCATAATAAGGCTTTTGCTGATTTTACTGGAATTTTTGGGAATTTTTCCTAAATTCTTGACTCAGCTTATATACTTCTGAGGTGTAATCTCAAAAATGCAGTGATTTTCGGTATCCGCAGTTTGGATATGTTACACCCAGAGGTCAATACCATGAGAAACTTTGCTGAAAAACACGAATTCATTCTCAATCAAATTACAGATCAATGTTTTCAACAAAGGGACTTGAGTGGATGCGACTTAAGTGGTATCGACTTGAGAGCAGTTGATTTAAGTGGAATGAACTTGATAGGAGCAGATTTGCGCGGGGCTAATCTCACTCATGCAATCCTCACTGGTGCAAATCTAAGTGGGGCAAATTTAATGCAAGCCAATCTACGGGAAGCTTATTTATATGAAGTTTCTTTATGTGAAGCTAATTTGAGTCATGCTGATTTAAGTTATGCAAATTTGTGTGGAGCTTTTTTATGGCGAGTAAAGTTATGTGGAAGTAAACTATGGGCAGCTTCTTTGTGTGATGCTGACTTAAGCGAAGCCGACTTAACTGAAGCTAACTTAATTGAAGCATCACTCATTCAAGCTAATTTAGTAAGAGCCAATCTTACAGGTGCAAAGCTTTGTGGTTCAAGGTTACTAGAAGCCAATTTGAATCAAGCTAACTTAACTGCTGCTGACTTGACATGGGGAAATCTCATAGAGGCAAATTTGAATGAAGCAAACCTTTGGGAGGCAAATTTATCGGAGGCAAAACTACAAGGTGCTATCATGCCTGACGGAACTATTCACCAACCTCAAATCTTCTTTTTTTAAAATAAGCCTTCCAATACAGTTGAGTTAACGTAATTGTTGCTCACAGAAACTCGGTTTCTTCAAGCAACCGAGTTTCTTCAAGAGTGCTTATCTGAATCCTATTGTCCTGACTTCTCTTCTCATCACCAAATTTTGGATTTTAAATTTTAAATTTTGGATTGAAGATTCAAAATTTAAAATTTAAACTGGTCTGTTCGCGTAGCGTTCCCGTAGGGTAGCCCCCGAATTAATTCGTGGAAGAAATCCAAAATCCAAAATTCTATCTTGTTGCCCCTGCATTCATGAGCCAGTACTGCGGAAGGTGACGACAACCGGCTGCGGGAGGGTCTCCCTCCGCAGGTATCTGGCGGTGCATGGGGGAAATCTAAAATCCAAAATCCAAAATCCAAAATTGAGTCACTGCTGCGGTGGTGGTGAACTTGCAAAAAATGAAATTTTTGCGTTGCATTCTATTTCGGCGATGGTATTTTTGTTTTCCGTTTTCTTAACAGTTTGGCTGGAGGTGCTTCCAGATGTTAACACTGGATCAACTCGACAGGATTTTTCTAAGTAATATCCACGAGGATTAGAACTAGGGCCTTCCCAGATGCTTAGGAGATCAAGCTTGTATCCATCCTTAACGCCAGATACACGCGGTTCAACACGCCATAAGAACCTTTCTTCATATTCTGCCAATTCTTTTTGTATGACTTGCTTGCCTAAGTTACCCACATTTTGTCCTGCATTAATTAACCATTGTTCTGCTTCCGACCAAGGTTTATCACGTAATTGATCTTCCACTTTTGGGCTAAGTTGATCTAAAATTAAAACGCCGTTTTTTGGAATTTTTTCAGTTGATACTGTTTTAGTAACAAAGGCACTCTTCTGATAATTGTCTACTATAAGACTCGGATATTGCTTTAACCAATTCTGTGTAACAAAAAAGAATTGCAGCCAACAACTAATTACCATACAACTGCCAACCAAAATAATCATTTTTTGGCGGTCTTCTATCTTCGGAATTTGAGTTTTCGCGTCTATACCACTTCCTTCAAAAAATTCTGGAATGGCAGTAATAATTGCTGAAATCGTTGGCCAAAGAACAATTGTCCTTGTTGTCAAAACATTTTCTTCATAACCAAAGGCAAAAACACTGACTAAAAATCCAGTAATCAGTGCTCCTACAGGCAGATTAGTCCCTGGAACATATAATGGGTTATCCGTCGTATACCAAGCAGTACCAAAAATTAGAAATAACCAACCGCAAAAAGCTATTAAGTCTTTGACAAATCCCAGAGAAAGAGATGACATTAACCAAGAAAAAAGACTTAAATAAATTAATGTTTGCCAAGAGTAAGCTTTTGGCGGAATCAGTATTTTTTTGATACGTTCATAAACGCCTTCAACAATTCCAAATAGACCAAATGCATCCCTTATTAATTGCATATTTTCTCCTTTAATTAAAAAACCAATAAAAGTGATTGTAGTTGATGATTCAACTTGAACACAATTATGTATTCACAGAACGAACAAATAAGATTATTGCGACTAAACTATAGCTGAGTGCATTGGCTATAAGTATAGTAGTCACTATATTTGTATTTTGCCACTTACTCTTAGAAGCAAAACGGGAATTACGTCGTTGTAGAAGTTGAGGCTCGGAAGGAGCTTTTTTGAATTCACTTAATGATATTAACAAGACTCTTAAAAGAGCATATTTAACTATAAAAGTCCCAAAGAAAATGATAAAAGCCGTTAAAATTAATAATGTTTGTATGCCAGGTGTTTGTAAGCGATTGAAGAAAACAAAAGTTATTAATTCGGATTTCAGACTTGGTAATAAGGTTGGTTCTACGAAGAAAAAGATTATCCAACCAATCACATTAGAAAAGACATTGATAGAGATAGCATAAAAAGCGCTCGTTTTTTTATCAAATTTTAGCCTTGTATTTAAGACATATGCTTCGATAGGGATTGCTACTAGTAAAAATAAAAAATTAAACA
The DNA here is from genome assembly GCF_059505445.1 of Brasilonema angustatum. NCBI lineage: Bacteria > Bacillati > Cyanobacteriota > Cyanophyceae > Nostocales > Scytonemataceae > Brasilonema > Brasilonema angustatum. The sequence continues at coordinate 13,940 of NZ_JCACKO010000024.1, forward strand.
AAATTGCCGCAATGGGAAAAATTTGGGGAAGTTCAGGAATGTCAAACATAAACAAGTAATCGCTAAAGTGTAACTTAAGAAAGTATAGCCGCAACACTGAGCATAATTGGGGCAACTAAGTTATTCAAGATATGCCCTACAGGCATGAATAGTCCAATTTGCCGATGAGTGTGCAAAAGGCACAAAATTCACTTCGCTAACCTGGAAGAAAACCAGAGAAGCGCAAGTAGTATAGCCCCTAGCTGTATGTAGTTTTTCTGTGTGACAGTTTATCTTATTCTTCGAGTTTTTTAGCATCTTTTTGTTTATATATCCTCTTGTTGTGTTTCTTCATACATTTCAATACCTTATAGAGTGTGAGGTGTGAAGAGTCCTTGCACCCCACAACGCTCTTTTGCTTGAACTGAACTCCCTGCATTGGCTTGCCTGCACGAAATCTGATAAAACCTTGGGTAAGATCAAAGACTCCGACGTTAAAGCTTTCAAAAGATGACAAGGAACAGCATTGGTATTCGTACGGCGCAATTGCGCCCCTCACGGCTTACTGGTCAAATTCACGTTTATGATGGTGCAGGTAAAGGCAAGTCACAAGCAGCTTTAGGAGTCGTGTTGCGCTCTATAGGGTTGGGGATAAATACTCCCAATAATTGTAACCGTGTTTTGCTGTTGCAGTTTTTAAAAGGACCAGAACGGGATTACGATGAGGATGGCGCTATAGCAGCCTTGCAACGAGGTTTTCCCCATCTGATTGACCAAGTTCGTACTGGTAGAGCAGAATACTTTGGACCAGAAGAAATTACGCCTTATGACAGGGCTGAAGCGGCGAGAGGTTGGGATGTGGCTAAAGGTGCGATCGCAAGCGGTTTATATTCAGTTGTCGTATTGGATGAAATTAACCCCGTCCTAGATTTAGGTTTGCTTGGAGTAGATGAAGTGGTGCGGACACTCACATCCAAACCACAGGAATTAGAAATCATTGCTACTGGGCGTGCAGCACCGCAAAAATTACTTGATATTGCGGATTTACACTCAGAAATGAAACCCCATGTCCACCCAAGCGCAAAAATACATGGAATACAAGGTATTGAAATTTATACTGGCGAGGGAAAAGGGAAATCAACGAGTGCCTTGGGCAAAGCCTTAAAAGCAATTGGTAGAGGAATTAATCATCCAGGTTCTACTCGGGTATTAATTATGCAATGGCTAAAAGGTGGCACTGGTTATACTGAAGATGCCGCCATAGCCGCTTTACAGCAGTCATATCCAGAGGTAGTGGATCATCAACGCTGTGGACGAGATGCGATTGTCTGGCGCAACTCCCGTCAAGAATTGGACTACGTGGAAGCTGAACGCGGTTGGGAAATTGCTAAGACTGCGATCGCCTCCGGATTGTACAAAACGATTATTCTCGATGAGCTTAATCCTACAGTAGATTTGGAACTCCTACCGATTGAACCGATTGTTCAAGCTCTACTTCGTAAACCCCGCGATACCGAAATCATAATCACAGGTCGCTGCCAAAATCAACCAGCATACTTCGACTTAGCTAGCGTTCACTCTGAAGTTTACTGTCACAAGCACTATGCCAATCATGGTGTAGAACTTAAACAAGGGGTAGATTTTTAAAAGAGTCAACAAATTAGGGGTGTAATACCGTTTCACTTTAAGGTTGATACAAATAGGCAGCAGAGGAGCAGAGGAGCAGAGGAGCAGGGGAGAAAGAATTAGAGACTAATCATTTGTATCAAGGATTTCGTGAAATGGTATAAGGGTGTAAGGGTATAAGGGTGTAGGGAACCCCATACCACAAGTAGGGGGCTTGTACCTAAGACTCGGGGGGGTAAGGGGTAACAGATGAAAAATTAAACAATCTGTTACCAAAATAGTTCTAATCTTTTCACGCCAGATACCTACGGAGGGAGACCCTCATCAAGTACTGGCTCCCCTACACCCCCACACCCTTAAACCCCTATACCCCTAATCTTTTGCCCCAACCCTTACACCCTTTGTTGGTCAAAATACCTTGACTATTAACTGATTCCCAAAAAAGAATAATCTGTTTTGTAAATATGGATAACAATACACTGGACTTAATTACAGCAGGATTGGCGATCGCTATTATCTTAGGTGCCTTCCTGATGATGTTCACTACGATTCTGACCACCAAACGCAAGTAAGCTTGAGCTGGTGGACAAACATTTTGAAACACATACCTGGCTATCCATGTCATAAGATGTGCAACAAGCGCCGATATCCAAAGTTTGTGAGTGTGACGAATGTCAAATATTGTTAAGCGCCAATCACGTAAGCGAAAACAAAAGCAAAAGCCCATCGGTTTGCTTTTGGTCATTTTGGCTTGGAGTCTAGCTATGGGATGGCTGTTAGCTTTGGCAACTCATGCCAATGGTGCTACTCCTACCTCAGAGGTAGGTACTGTTGATGTTGTACCAGCACAATATCAACTAGGACAACAATTATACATAGAAAACTGCTCCACTTGTCACATAGCCATACCACCAGCTGTTTTGCCTACCCAAACTTGGAAAAATCTTTTGGAAGATACACAACATTACGGCGCACAGTTAAAGCCTTTGGTCGATCCGCCACGTGCTTTAGTATGGAAGTATCTTGCAACTTTTTCCCGTGTTCAACTCCAAGATGAGCAAACACCATATCGCATCAATAGCTCCCGGTATTTCAAAGCTTTGCATCCTAGAGTCAAGCTACCTAACCCCGTGCAAATTGGCAGCTGTGTCACCTGTCATCCCAGCGCTACGGACTTTAACTTTCGTCGTCTGACTCCGGAGTGGGATAACTCCCAGTAAGGAGAAGGGAAGCAGGGGGAGCAGGGGAAGCAGAGGAGCGGAGGAGATGGCAAGAGAATTTATAAAAAGTCACAAAGAGTTAGAAGTGTATCAAATGGCTTTTGATGCAGCTATGAGAATTTTTGAATTTTCAAAAAAGTTTCCTGTGGAGGAGAGGTATTCGTTGACTGACCAAATTCGGCGTTCGTCGCGTTCTGTTTGCGCTAATTTAGCTGAATCTTGGCGCAAACGTCGTTATGAAGCAGCATTTGTAGCTAAATTGAATGATTGTGAAGCAGAAGCGGCTGAAACTCAAACCTGGATTGAATTTGCTGTCAAATGCAATTACATGGATGTAGAAGCAGGGCGAGAACTCTACGGAACTTATAACCGAATTTTGGGTGGTTTGGTGAATATGATTGCTAATCCTGAACCTTGGCTAATGAAACGTTGAAGTTTTTTCCCCTCCGCCCCTCCGCCCCTCTGCCCCTCCGCCCCTCCGCCCCTCTGCCCCTCCGCCCCTCTGCCCCTCCGCCCCTCTGCCCCTCCGCCCCTCCGCCCCTCCGCCCCTCCGCCCCTCCGCCCCTCCGCCCCTC
>NZ_JCACKO010000024.1:17439-62115 GCF_059505445.1 Brasilonema angustatum
CCGCCCCTCCGCCCCTCCGCCCCTCCGCCCCTCCGCCCCTCCGCCCCTCCGCCCCATCCTTCCTTTGGGGCAATCACGACCTCTGCTTGGTCGGGCTTATCTGCCTTCATCTGGAGGTGAAATGATACTATAAAAACAGTTTAAATTTAAGCTGAAAAATAAAACCAAACCTAATAGCAAACTGATTGGGTGTTTATAAGCGCGTGTTTTTTACCAAATTCTCATGTACAACCCATCCAAAAGCACACCCGGATCGGTTGGGTTAGGAGTTTATAATCAGTCCCAATCATTATTTATCCCCATCCCCTTGATTTTGTATAATCTGCCATGCTAAAGACTTTGTTGGGCGACCCCAACGCTCGTAAACTTAAGAAATATCAACCTTTCATTACAGAAATTAATCTTCTAGAGGAAGACATAAAAGCGCTTTCAGACGAAGAACTAAAGGGCAAAACGGCAGAGTTGAAACAGCGTCTGAAGAAAGGCGAAACTCTGGATGATATTTTGCCAGAAGCTTTTGCAGTTGTGCGGGAAGCAGGACAACGAGTATTAGGGTTGCGGCACTTTGATGTTCAACTTTTAGGCGGTGCTATCCTGCATAAAGGGCAAATTGCCGAAATGAAAACTGGTGAGGGCAAAACTTTGGTTGCTACCTTGCCAAGTTATTTGAATGCCCTGAGTGGAAAAGGTGTACACGTCATCACTGTAAACGATTACCTGGCTCGTCGGGACGCAGAATGGATGGGACAGCTGCATCGCTTCTTGGGATTGAGCGTAGGGCTGATTCAGCAGAGCATGACGCCATCTGAGCGCAAGAAAAACTACGACTGTGATATAACCTATGTTACTAACAGCGAGATAGGGTTTGATTACCTGCGCGATAACATGGCGACAGATATCAAAGATGTTGTGCAGCGCTCATTTAACTACTGTGTGATTGACGAGGTAGATTCTATCTTAGTTGATGAGGCGCGGACTCCACTAATTATTTCTGGGCAAGTAGAAAGACCTACAGAAAAATACTTAAAAGCAGCCGAAATCGCAATAGCGCTGCAGAAAGAAGAACATTATGAAGTGGATGAAAAAGCTCGTAACGTTCTGCTCACCGATGAAGGTTTTGCTCAAGCAGAAGAACTTTTAGGCGTAAAAGATTTATTTGACCCTGAAGATCCTTGGGCACACTTCGTTTTCAACGCGATTAAGGCAAAAGAACTGTTTCTGCTGGACGTCAACTATATTGTCCGCAACGAAGAAGTTGTCATCGTAGACGAATTTACTGGTAGAGTCTTACCAGGACGACGTTGGAGTGATGGACTGCACCAGGCAATTGAAGCAAAAGAACGGGTAGAAATTCAACCTGAAACTCAAACTCTGGCAACAATTACCTACCAAAACCTGTTCTTGCTTTATCCAAAACTCGGTGGTATGACCGGAACAGCGAAGACAGAAGAAGCCGAGTTTGAAAAAATTTACAAACTGGAAGTCACGATTATTCCCACCAACAGACCGAGAAGACGCCAAGACCTTTCTGATATGGTCTTTAAGACCGAAGCAGGCAAGTGGGGGGCGATCGCCAAAGAATGTGCCGAAATGCACAATCTCGGCAGACCAGTCCTGGTGGGAACAACTAGCGTCGAAAAATCGGAATATCTCAGCCAGTTGTTAAGAGAAATGGCAATTCCCCACGAACTGCTTAACGCCAGACCAGAGAACGTAGAACGCGAAGCAGAAATTGTCGCACAAGCGGGACGCAAAGGAGGAGTGACGATTGCGACTAACATGGCGGGAAGAGGTACTGACATTATCTTAGGTGGTAATGCCGAGTATATGGCGCGTCTGAAGATGCGGGAATACTTCATGCCCCGGATAGTCAAGCCGGAAGATGAAGATATGTTTAACATTCACAGAGCGGTTGGTTTACCGTCCTCAGCAAGCGGCGGAGGTCAAGGTTTTGTGCCAGGTAAGAAAGTCAAAACTTGGAAGGCTTCACCACAGGTTTTTCCAACTTCGCTTTCTAAAGAAATAGAGAAACTCCTCAAAGAATCAGTGGAAGCAGCTGTACGGGAGTATGGCGATCGCAGCTTACCGGAACTGGAAGCAGAAGATAAAGTCGCTGTGGCAGCAGAAAAAGCTCCCACGGATGACCCAGTGATTCAGAAAATGCGGGAAGCATACAACCGCATTAGGCACCAATACGAAGAGTTCACCAACAGTGAACACAATGAAGTGGTAGAACTGGGTGGGTTGCACGTGATTGGAACTGAACGTCACGAGTCGCGACGGATCGACAACCAGTTGCGGGGACGTGCAGGACGCCAAGGCGACCCCGGTTCAACAAGATTTTTCCTGAGTTTGGAGGATAATCTGTTGCGGATTTTTGGTGGCGATCGCGTCGCACGCCTAATGGATGCTTTCCAAGTAGAAGAGGATATGCCCATCGAATCTGGAATGCTCACCCGCAGTTTGGAAGGCGCTCAGAAAAAAGTCGAAACCTACTACTACGATATCCGTAAGCAGGTGTTTGAGTATGACGAGGTGATGAACAACCAGCGTCGTGCCATCTACGCCGAACGCCGTCGGGTGCTAGAAGGGCAAGACCTCAAAGAACAGGTCATCAAGTACGCTGAAAAAACGATGGATGACATCGTGGATTTCTACATCAACCCAGACTTACCCTCAGAAGAATGGGAATTGGACAAGTTGGTTGATAAAGTCAAAGAATTTGTCTATCTGCTAGCGGACTTGCAACCCGCTCAATTAGAAGATATGGCAATGAGTGAAATCAAAGCTTTCTTGCACGAACAAGTGCGTATTGCCTATGACCTCAAAGAAGCAGAAGTTGACCAAATTCGACCAGGATTAATGCGGCAAGCCGAACGATTCTTTATTTTACAGCGGATTGACACCCTGTGGCGGGAACACCTGCAACAAATGGATGCTCTGCGGGAATCCGTAGGACTGCGGGGTTATGGTCAAAAAGACCCGCTGATTGAGTACAAGAGCGAAGGGTACGAATTATTCTTGGATATGATGACCAATATTCGCCGAGATGTGGTATACTCTCTGTTCATGTTTCAACCTCAGCCTCAGGCAGTGATGGAAACACCTTCAGAAATGGTTTGAAGTTGTACAGACGTGAAGCTCCTTGTGTCGCGAGGTTATTTCACGTCTGTGACATTGGAAAAACGTTGATTTTAGCTTTTTTCACCTGAAAGTGTGAAACTGCTCGTATTTTATTCATAGTGTTTCTCATACTGTTCTTGGACGGGGGGAAATGGCTAAGAATCATATAGAACTTAGAAGGAAAAAGTACTTCAAGCTCAGTTCACAAATTGCTCAGTTGGATAATGGACAATTGCGTTCTCTGTTTGAGAATAGTGAGTCGAATGAGTCGGGCACGGGCTGGGGAACAAATCACACCATCGTCCTTGGGGAATCCAAGGTCTTTGTGAAACGTGTTCCAGTAACGAATATCGAACATGACAACCTGTTCTCCACCAGAAACCTCTATAATCTGCCAACTTATTGTAATTACAACTTACGTTCCACTAGTTTTGGGATCTTCCGTGAACTTGTGACGCACATCAAAACCACCAACTGGGTGTTGGAAGAAGCAATTGTCACCTTCCCACTAATGTACCATTATCGGATTATTCCATTCTCTGGGTGGCGGACGGATGTGGATATGGAACGTCTAAAAGATTATGTGGAGTACTGGGGAAATAGTGAGAATGCTGGGAATTATGTGGTAGATAGAGCTAACGCCAACTATGAGTTGATTCTGTTCCTTGAATACATACCGCATGTTCTGGAAACATGGCTGCAGGAAAACCCCAACAAACTTCAGAAACCTCTGGATGAGTTACGCACGACGATTGACTTTTTGAGGAAGAAGGGAATCATCCATTTCGACGCACATTTTCGCAACGTCCTCACCGACGGCGAGCAGATATATTTGACCGATTTTGGTTTGGTACTTGATAAGAGTTTTGCGTTGACGAAAGATGAAGAGTCTTTCTTTAAGCAGCACACATTTTATGACTATGGCGAAGTCCTGCGGAATCTTGGACACGTCATTCGACCGTTTTATTATTCATGTTCAGAGAACGATAAACGCAGGATAATGGAAAAATATGGCATAAAAGAAGGTTTACAACCTTATGAAGTGGGATCCATATTACTCGACAACATCGAACAGATCCATGCTGACGGGATTATGAAGTTAGATGAGTTTTTTGTTGCTAGCATCATCAAATACCGCAGCATTATTACGCTGATGCAAGACTTTTTTTCTGATATGTGGGGAAATAACAAGAAAGATACGAAATTTGATCACGCAAAACTACAACAACTGCTCAAAGAAACGGGGTTTATTTCTGATGCTGAAACCAACAGCGGATAGTTACCATCATTTACTGACTTGATTTAGGATCTGCTCATACAAAATTCGACTTTCTTCATTCTCAGAAAGACTTACGCAGCGAATTAAATTCGCAGTGCATTCAGCCGCAAGAAACGCCAGCAGAACACCGTACGGAATATCTTCTATGAAATTTTGTAACTCGTAATTCTCACAAAATTCACCTTCAGTTTCTTCAATTTTCCCTTCATCGACGGATGACTTGGGTGAGGATTTTTGTTAATTCACGTGAATAGGAATGAGCTTCAATGTTGCAGCAGAGTTCCTTGTTATCTTCTTGTGTTGCCACATTGGGTGATATTCAATCTTGCGCCAAGGGTCAATCATATCAGTGTAATGAGTGTGAAAAGCATGACCTGATTGTCCGGGAGTGTGAATCGCAACTGAATTGTCCAAATTTCCCAAATCGACAATCATTCGTAGAGAAGGAATATCTGTCACCTCGAAGGATTTGTTTGCTTTCCAACGGTTCGCATTAATGGTTTCCCCATTACCCGCAGTGGAAAAGGAGCCACGGTTAAATAAAGCTTCTATAGGAGCAACCCCAGATTTACCCAAGGTAGCATTGCGAAAGGTGATGGTATGCAGTTTGCCCCAGTTCCAGCTTTTCGGGTTTTTGCCTTGAAGGTGTTCGAGTTCATTCACAGCTTTGGTGAAAGCTTGACGTAGGATTTGGTCGCGATTTTCCACGGTTGGAGTGTTGTGGTTGTCCCACCAGGAGCTATTAGGTTGTTTGACCAGATTATTTACTACAGCGTACCAGCGATCGCCTCCATCCGGAAAGTACTCTTTTGGCAACTCATCATGAAACGTATCTGCAAGCAAATGCTTCCAAAACACCTCAAACAGCGCCGCCGCTGACGATTTCATTCCTAACTGCAAGTCCCAATCAAGTAGTAGTTTCTGAACTGCTTGCAAGCGCGGGGTATCCAAAGAAAGAGATTGCAACAATGGGACTAGCGTCTGTGCGTTCAAGTTTCGATTATCACCTTGTATCCCCTGCACATCACTTAGAGAAATTGGCTTAGTAGCTTGTGAAATCATCTCGACAATACGCTGTGCACGGTAGCCATAAACCCAGTCGGTGGTAATTAGGTAAGGATAATTCTTAGCTACCAAATTGTTGGCGGTAGCAATATAACCCTGAGATGGATTCAAACTTCTTGGCAATTGCTCAAAATCAATATAGCCACGCCACTCATATTCATCCGTCCAACCAGGAACGGGATAGCGCCCATTCCCCTTTGTCCGCACAGGGATTTTACCGGGCATCTGGTAGCCGATATTACCCTCAACATCACCATAGACCAAGTTTTGGGCAGGTACGTCAAAGTTTTTCGCAGCAGCGCGGAACTCTTGCCAGTTTTGAGCGCGATTTATTTGGGGAATAGCGTGAACGAGTCGGCAGGGTTCTAGAGCCGTCCACCGGAGAGCAACGGCATAGTTTTGCGGTAGTTCTACCCGCTCGTTTGGTTTGAACTGCTTCAGCTTAGGAGAAATATCGGAGAGTATCGGGCCATGTCTGGTGTAGCGTATTGTTTGGACAATCGGCTGACTCCCCGCAACTTGAATCGTCTGTTTCACCAGTTGCATATCCACCCATTTGCCGTTAACCTCATATTGATTGGGGTTTTCTGGGTTGATTTTCTCGATGTATAAATCCATCACATCTGATAGGACATTGGTGACACCCCAGGCAATGCGATCGCTATGACCGACAATCACACCCAGCATTCCAGCAAACGAAAAGCCACTCACATTGTATGGACAATCCGCACCTTTTGGTGTACAATGCAGACCAACCTCATACCAGATAGAAGGCATTTGTACAGCCAAGTGAGGATCATTCGCCAAGATGGGTTTACCAGTCGTCGTACGCTGACCTGATATTACCCAGCTATTGGAACCAATACCGACTCCAGTAGTAGAACCTAGCAATTGTTCTAAAGCAGTCATCGGTTTGGTTATTGACTCTAAGGCAGAGATGATAGTATTTACACCACTCACAGGGGAGAAAACATCTGCTGTACTCACTGCTTTACCCACTTGAAACTCAGGCAAAATCACTGGTAGGTTTTCAGGGTAAGGTGGAAATAGTTCTTCTACCTGAGCAGGAGTCAGGGTTTTGAGCAAGATACTACGTTCAATTTCACTATCAAGATTCGTGCCGAGATCATAAGCCATCACCTTGCCCCATGTGAGGGAATGAAGCGGTTGCCAAGGTTCTGGTTTGTAGCCAGGATTGAGGAATTGCAGCACGCCATATTCCAAACTCAGTGCAACACCTTGGTGATCCTGTAAATAAGCATTCACACCATCAGCGTAAGCTTCCAGGTTTGCCTTCATATCCGTATCTAGTTGATTCACTTCTTGCTGCGCCACCCTTGCCCAACCCATTGTCCGCAGATATTTATCTGTATCGAGCTGCGAAGAACCAAACATTTCTGAAAGTCGCCCAGAGCCAATGTGTCGCCAAAAGTCCATTTGCCAGAAACGGTCTTGCGCGTGGACATAACCTTGCGCCATAAATAAATCATGGGAGTTGGCAGCGTAAATGTGCGGAATTCCCCAGTCATTGCGCTCGACTTTCACCTCAGCTTTCAACCCAGGTATTTGAACCGTGCCAGTTTCTACTGGAAACGATTGCCTGACAGCATAGGTGACAAGCCCCGCTAGCGATAGCCCCAGCACTAGCAGTACAATCACGGTCATCCTGAATGCTTTATAAAACCAAAGTTTATTGAATCTTTTCATTAGCTGGTGGAAGTCGTGCGTTTTATATCGCCGCATGAAATGAAAACAGGACGATTATCTCACGCCAAGATGCCAAAAAGAACTTTGGGACGACAGTATCTGTCTAGTACCGCTGCCTTTGAATTCGCTGCCTGCGGCACGCTGCGCTAACATTCACGCATTCAAAAAGCTTTTATTCGCGTAGCAAAGCTCTCAGTTCTCGCAGCATTTGACTAGTTCCGTCATCAATTGCTTTTTGCACCAGTCGGGGAATAAGTTCAGTTACGGGTAAATTAGGAAAGGTGGGACTGAGGAGAGATTCTATGTAGCCGTCAGCTTGGAGAATATAAACGGTTAGTTGATGGTTGCTGTAAATCCACACTTCCGGAACCCTCAGAGATATATAGGCGTTGAGGGTTGTTTTTGAGGTAACATCAGATTCAACCGCAAGGTCACAGGGAGGATATACGGTTAAATCCATTTGGGTACATCCTTTGACCTCGCTGGCATTTTGAATATAAAAGCAGGTATCTGGTTCAACCCCAGCAATGTCTGGACGTTTAAAAGTTGTCGAGCCGAAGTCTTCCCAGTTGCGTCCTTGTTCCTCCAAAATTGTGGTGATAATGTAAGCAATGATGCGGTGGGGACGCTCATGTAATGCTAACGGGGACATTATTTCTAGGGTTCCTCGGTAGTAAGCAATGCGGGTGTTGCGTTTTTCTCCCAAGTCTTCGAGAAGTCGCTCAAAGTCTTGCCAGGACAAGTTATGAATGGCAATCTGGCTACCGGGAGCGAGTTCTATGGCATGTAAGGGAATAGTTACGCTCATGTTTTTGTCTCCGTTAACTGCTGTCCTGCTTTCTCAATTTTGACTAAAACTAACGCGATCTGCGCGGAGCGCAGCAGTGAAGCTATCGCGCGATCGCCCAGTGCCGCAAGCAGCGATTGTGGATAGATTTTGCATAGCGTCGTTTCCTAACTTAGTATTAAAACACGGCGGAGCAATGTTGAGGATGAGTCAGGTGGGCTGATATGGAAACGATGAAATTACGAACGCATATTGGGGCTGATGGTATATTGCAAATCCAGACGCCCACTGATTTTAAAGAGAGTTTTGTTGAGGTGGTGGTAGTTGTACAGCCGTTACCCAATGCGGAAGTTGCAGCATTAGAGAAACCGGAACCGCAATATAACGCTTGGGGAAAGCCGACGACGAAAAAATCGATTAAGGAAGCGATCGCTCTTATGGAACAACTGCGGCGAGAAGTGGCGTTGGATAAAACGTCAATTCGCTCCATGATTGAAGAGGGGCCAAGATTTTAATGCAGTTTGTTTTGGTCTGAGTTATTGATGGATCGGTTGGATTGATGAGAAAACAAAAAATTAGTTACCACTAGCTCTACAGAAACGTTTTGGGACGACTGAGAATCAGCAACTGTACTCGACCATCACCTGTATTAACTGCCAATACTGGAGGACGCTGATTGGATTTCGCTCCAGAGGGCATTGCTGGGAAGAGGTAAACCCAGTTGTTGTTCTCAATTAGTAATCGCCAAACAATAAGTTGCTTTGGATTTGTTGTATCATTTGTTTCCCGTCCAAAAATCTGTCTGAACTGCTTTACATCCCCAATAATGCGGGAACCCTTGAGGGGGGGATTGGTCAACAGGTCATCCAAATTGCGTCCCAACGCTAACTTATCGCTAGGGCTGACTAAAGTAACGAGAGGTCTTGTAGAGGTTGCGTTAACTGCATCCCGATAAGCATCAGCATTACCTTGCCAGCGTCCTAACCAAAACAAGGCAGCTAAAATCCAAAGAACAACAACGATTTCATGACGTAAGGGCAAGGGGAAAAGTTGAGCAAAGGAACGCAACGGCTTAAACAACCAAAAACTGTGCAATTTTTGCGTAAATCTGCTGATGGGTGATTTTGAGGTACTGGGTGCGGTGCTTGCCTTTGGAGAGCTAATCAACCAGAGAGTAGCTTTCATTAATAAAAGCGTCACAATTAAAACAAATATTGCCCGAAAAAATATCCAAAAGTTTCCCAGAATAGCTTGAAGTGGTACTAGCAAAAAAGATTCTAGGGGTAAGCTTAAGGAAGTAACTTCTATTTGAAAGAATCCAAAGTAAGCCCAACGATATATCCAGCCAAGGAAGTAAAGAAAAATACTAAAAACGCCGACAAGACCAGCGAAGCTTCCAAGAAGATTGGTGCTGGAAGAATTTTGAGAGCTTGGGGACATGATGAGCGACAAAAGCTACTAAAGGAGTGCTTCAAACTAGTATCTCGTTTACAGCCAGTGTTGTAAAAAAGAGGGAGTGTATCTCTTTATTGTTACACACAATTTCAGTATCATCTCAGTACATGGCGATGGCAAGGCTTACCCAAAAATGGCTATTCCTCACTAGCATACGAGAAACAACGAGCGGGTGCAAATACTTACCTTTGGTAGTCTAGTAGTATTTATTCATTAAATATAAAAATTCAGCAAATACCCCCAAAATTACTGACTTTAGCAAACTTTGCCAAGTGATTTCAGACATACTTTTCAACAAATCTCAGAAAATTTCCGGAGCATAGAGTATTTTTTGTGATTTTATACTCATAGTGATAGTTTATTCAGACTGACTTCACTTCTTGCGTATTAATCCCCATCTCGTTAGTCTTACTTGGAGATATGAAAGTTTTTTTTAAGACACTGAGTTTGGCGTTAGTGGTCGCTTTAGCTGGAACAGTAGAAAATGTCAAAGCGGTGAGTGGCACTGTTGAAATAGCTCAAACTCAAAAGGCGACTAATAACAAGCCGATTCCTTTGGCGCTACCCACTACTGCGAATGTGGTGTTAAAGAATCGGAGTTCCATGACGGGAAAGGTAACAGCATTTGACTCAAAAGGGCAAACAATTCAGATTTCCGGCAATAGTGATTCTCGCACACTCCAGATTGCCCAGATTCAACGAGTAACCTTCAGACGAGATGCTCTGGTTCATGACAGCGATGGTCAGCAGGTCATCCGGGGAGAGGATAACGCACAAGCAAAGCAAAGCACTTGGTCGGGTATTCCACTCAATGCGTTTCAGTTACTGGATTCTAAACTGGGACAAGCAAGTGTAGATCTGGCAACAGTGATGAATCACAGACAAATGCGTCCAATTCAGTCAGTCGCTGTCAAGAGTTTATATGTAGCAGATGAGATTCAGTTTGAACCCGCTGGAAAGATGACGATAAAAGTAACGCCTAGTGACCGCTAGCTTTGATGGTGTAGGTGCAATCTACCTACAAGCTACAAGGTTCTAAAAGTAACCAATAGGATTTCCAGACTAAAGGTGCGGTTATGACAAAGCAAAAGGGAAATAAACAGAAAAAGTGGCTTTTCCCAATAGTGAGGCACTGCTACATAACTCTAGGTATTAGTATTCTATTGCTCTCAGAGATGGGCACCGCTGCCCGTGCTTTTCCTGGAAGTTATCGACTACAAAGTGGGCAACTGACAGCAACCACAGAGCAAGATGCAACCCGTGCTGTTGCGAAAAAGCTTTATGATGAAGGACTTGTACTTTTCAAGCAAGGTACAGGAGAATCACTAAAACAGGCAATTGTTAAATGGCAAGAAGCACTTAAGCTGTGGCATCAAGTAGACAACAAATTTCAACAAGCGTTGACTCTCGCTAGTATTGGCAGAGTTTACTCGGATTTAGGAGAAAAACAAAAAGCACTGTATTTTTCCAATCAAGCACTTCTCTTATTCCGTGCTGTGGGCAGCAAAGAAGGAAAAATGGGTGAAGCGACTACCCTCAATAATATCGGGCTACTTTACTCTAATTTAGGAAAAAAAGAGGAAGCACTCAAAAATTTCAACCAAGCGCTTCCCCTTTTTCAGGCGCTGGACGAGAAGTATGGTGAAGCTACTACCCTGAGTAATATTGGACTAGTTTACTCCGCATTAGGACAGACACAGAAAGCAATCGAATTCTACGAGCAAGCACTTCGCCTTAAACGTGCCGTCCGCGACAATAGTGGTGAGGCTATTACTCTGAATAATATTGGGCAACTTTACTCTGATTTAGGAAAAAAAGATGAAGCACTCGAAAATTTCAACCAAGCGCTTCCCCTTGCAGTGGGAGACAAACGTAGTCGAGCTATTATCCTGAATAATATTGGGCAACTTTACTCCGACTTAGGAAATAAGCACAAAGCACTCGAAAATTTCCAGCAAGCACTTCTGTTAAGAGTTAAGGTGGGCGACGAAGGTGGTCAAGCTATTACCCTGAATAATATTGGGCAACTTTACTCCGACTTAGGAGAAAAACAGCAAGCACTCCCTTACTTCAATCAAGCGCTTCCCCTATTCCGTACCGTTAGCGATAGACGTGGGGAAGCTTCAACCCTCAACAACATCGGGAAAGTTTACTTTGATTTAGGAAAAAAACAGCAAGTACTCCCTTACTGCAATCAAGCGCTTGCCCTATTCCGTACCGTTAGCGATAGAAGAGGGGAAGCTAGAGCCCTCTATAACATCGGTCTTGTCTACCAAGATACTAAGCAACCGACTGAAGCCATCAAAAAATTGGAGCAATCTGCTAGCATTTACTTACAATTGCGTAGTGGTGTGGAGCAAAAAAATCGCAAAACGTTTTTAGAAAGCGAACAAAGCACAGTAATTGCCCTAATTAACTTACTTATCAATCAAAACCAACAGGAAAGGGCTTTTGAATGGGCAAACCTTGTTACCACTGCTGACCTTGCTGATTATTCTCGCCTTGTTAAGGTCAAAGTTGCCAATCCACAAGCACAGCTAGCTGTTGAGCAGTGGAATCAAAGCAACATTCAACTGGAAAGTCTGCGAAAGGAATTGCAACAAAAATTTACACCAGAACTATCTCAACAGGTGAATAAATTACAGGAAAAGCTTAATCAGCAAGCCGAAGACATGAGAAGTCGCTTTACGGAAGTGGCGGATTTGTTTGAAACCAAACCCACCGACATTGCTCAACTAAAAGCCATTATCCCCGAAGGTACAACAGTCATTCAGCCTGTCCCACTCAGCAACAGTGGAAATGCCCCAGATACAATCGCTTTGTTTGTTTTAACTAGAGACAAACCGAAAGTAATTAAAGTACCTGTTGACCCCGCTAAATTTGATACCCTATTGACACAAACTTATAATCAACTAACACACCGTAATGATGATACATTCCTCGACAATTTAGAAAAACTCTATGAGTTGCTGATTCGTCCAGTTGAAACTGAAATTCAAGCAACTAATCCCAAAAAACTCAGCATTATCGCCACAGGCAAGCTCCGCTACATTCCCTTTGAAGCACTCTACGATAGTAAAACTGACCAATACCTCATTCAAAAGTATCCCGTTAGCTACTTAACTCGCCTGTCTACTCGTTCCCTTCAAGCTAAAGGAACACAAACCGCTGCATCTGCAAAAAAGGTGCTGGCGTTTGGCAACCCTGTTCCAAACAAACCCTTGGCGCTAGACGGAGCAGAAGCAGAGGTCAAAAGTATTACTCAAATTTTCCCAGGCAGTGAAGCGTTTGTGAACAGTAAAGCCACGCTCAACACTTTCAAGATCCAATCTCCTCGCTTTTCTCTGCTTCACTTAGCAACGCATGGGTGTTTCCAAAAAGGTGGCTGTCCTAAATTGGGACTAGAAGAGAACACTTTGCTATTTGCTGACCAAAGGTTCAACATTAGAGATGCTGCTTTGTTGGGACTGCAAAATGTAGATTTAATTGCTTTGAGTGCCTGTCAAACCGCTTTACAAACCAACTCTAATGGTGAAGAAATTGCTGGACTTGCTTACTTATTTGAACGCGCCGGAGCAAAAGCCGTAATTGCCAGTCTCTGGAGTGCGGATGACAAAACCACTGAAGCAATTATGGTGCAGTTTTACCAGAATCTTAAGAAGGGGATGAGCAAAGATGAGGCATTGCGTCAGGCGAAATTGAGCCAGATTAAGAGCCATCCTTTCTTCTGGTCACCTTTTGTGTTGATTGGTGATGGGCGGTAATGACCATTAATATATCTTGCTATCCAACGGTAGCAGGAGCTTTCGCTAACTTACCATCTTCCATGTAGACAATGCGATCAGCTATGTCCAAAATACGATTATCATGAGTCACTAACAAAATCGTACAAGCTTGCTCTTTCGCTAAATTATGCATTAGGTTCACCACATCTCGACCCGACTTACTATCAAGGGCGGCGGTGGGTTCATCCGCGAGAACCATTTTGGGGCGACTCACCAGGGCACGGGCGATCGCAACCCGTTGTTTTTGTCCTCCTGACAAATCATCCGGGTAGTAATTAACACGCTCCCCTAATCCTACCAACTCTAGCATCTCGGCTGAGCGTCTTTTCATTTCTGCTGGAGTTATACTCTTGTGAAGTTCCAAGCCCATCCTGACGTTTTGCAGTGCGCTTAAGCTACCGTGCAGGTTGTGTGCTTGAAAAATATAGCCGTTATTGCGTCGTGCTAGTGTGAGTTGTTCTGCATTCGCACCACAAAGTTCTCGTCCTAACACCCGTAAACGACCTTCTTGGGCAGAACGCAGCCCACCTACTAAGGTCAGAAGTGTGGTTTTCCCAGAACCAGACGGACCTGTCATAATGATAATTTCACCAGCGTTAATCTCTAAGTTGATATCATATAGCACTTGTTTGCGGAGTTGACCTTTACCAAAGTAGTGGTTGAGATTTTGAATAGAGATAACAGCTTCATTCGTCATAGTCATTAGTCATTAGTCATTGGTCATTGGTCATTAATCATTAGTCATTATTAAAAGGGAACAGGGAACAGGGAACAGGGAATAGGCATACTGAGCTTTTTTCAAAAATCAAATAGGAGTCCTATATTAGTCATTAGTTATTAGTTATTCTCCGCGTCCGGTGCGTCTTTGAGTCCTCTAGTTCTGTACAACATGAATTTAGAACATGTCAGCTGGATCAGCAGATTGGACTTTACGAGTGGCGATCGCCCCAGATATCATACACATAATTATCGTCAGCATCTGTACTTGAATGGCTCGTGCTATTGTCATCAACACTGGTAAGTTGGTAGCGTTGCGAGTAAGAGCATATAGTCCCAGGGATACACTGATGCCAGGTAGAAAACCTAATACTGCCATAATGATTGCTTCTTCAAACACCACTCCTAGCAAGTAAGCGTTGCGATACCCCATTGCTTTGAAAGTGGCGTATTCTTTCATATGTGCATTCACATCGGTAGAAAGGACTTGATATACAATAATCACCCCTACCGTGAAGCCCATTGCTGCACCCAAGCTAAAGATAAAGCCGATGGGAGTACTTTTTTGCCAGTAGTCTTTCTCAAATTGAACAAATTCCTCTTTTGTCAGGACTTTGACATCCTGACTACTCCCCAGATAAGATTTCAAGGTATTTGATACTTTCTGTGGGTCATAACCTGGTTGTAGCTGAATCAAACCTAGATTCACGCTGTTTGCTTGTTGTCTGGGAAAGAGTCGCAAAAAGTTTTGGTCGCTGGTTATCAAACTACCATCAGCAATAAAGGAAGCCCCGACTTTAAATAAGCCACTAACATTGAGTGTCCGCCGTTCTATTTCGGTGGTAACAGATTTCCCTTGCTCGATTTGGGCTATTATCTTGGCGTAATCTCCTTGAGAACCACGGTCAAATAAAACTGTATCCGGTAGCTTGAGAACATTTAATTGACGGTTAACATCCGGTAAATCAAAGGCTGGCTTATTAGGATTAATTCCTATTACAAGAACTCCAGTTTTCTTAAGCGTTTCCGGATTCTTCCAATCAAGAAAGCCAAGATACATTCCCTCCGCTGACTTTACTCCTGGTATATCCATCGCCTGGAATAATCGCCGTCGAGGAAATGTCGTCAAATATGCCAGGTTACGTCCTTGGGGACTGACTAAAAAAATGTCTGCACGCATCGCAGTATGCAGTCTGGTGTTACTGTTAAACAATGCACTTTGAAACCCCAGTTGCATGAACATGAGAACATCAGCGAAGGCAATCCCTGCTAATGCTACTAAAAAGCGCCCTTTTTCGTGACTCAGTTGCAGCCATCCTAGTGGCGTTCGCCCCCTTAGTTGCTGAATTTGCTGGGTTATCAGTCCAATCACAGTGAAATCACCGCCTTGACTTGCAAATTCGAGAATTTAGCTGCTTTCTCGGTAGATGGCTGATCAAGTCTTACGTGCACTTCCACGATTCTGGAGTCAATATTGCTTGTGGGATCACTGTTGATCACATTTTGCCGTAGAACTTGCGAATCAATCCGATCTACAATCCCTGACAATTCACCCGCTACAGAATCACTGAGTAGCCGTACTGGTTGCCCCAAACGTACTTTATTGATGTCACTTTGGTAAACTTCTGCAACTGCGTACATCTGAGCGTTTTGCCCCATCTCGACAATACCGTCATTAGAGACTAACTCTCCAGGACGGCTATGAATTTTGAAGACTTCTCCTTCTTGGGGCGATCGCACAAAAGCCTGTCTTAAATTTGCCTCTGCTTTTTTGACACCTGCTATAGCTTGATTTATTTGTGCCTGTGCTGCTGCAACATCCACAGAGCGGACTTCTGCAATTTTAGCTAAGGTTGCTCTACCTTCGTTGAGTTCTTGATCGCGAGATGTTTGAATCCGTTTGAGGTTTGCTCGTGCTTCTGCCAGTTGTTGTTCTCCGGATGAATCGAAGCGTTTGAGGTTTGCTTGTGCTTCTATTATTTTTTGCTGCGCTGTAGTCAGAGTCAAGCGCTTGGTATCCTGGAACGAGGTAGAAATCGCCCCTTGTTGATAAAGTGTTTGATAGCGTCGGTATTCTGCCAGGGCATTGTTTAGCTGTGCCTGCAGTTCAGCAATGGTTGCTTTTTGTGCCTCGATTTGCGTGTTCTTTTCTGCCTCTAAGCGGGCAATAGTTGCTTGTTGTGCTAGAACTTCTGTGCCTTGTTCTGCTTCCAGGCGAGCAATAGCTGCTTTTTGCGCGTCTATTTCACCCTTTTTGGCACCCGCTTTGGTTTGGGCAAGATTTGCTTGGGCGACTCGTACTTGCTCTTGTGCTTCTGCTAGTGCTGCACTCAGGCGATCACGACTATCCAAAATCGCAACCAGCTGCCCTTGCTTCACCTTAGTTCCTTCGCGCACAAGCAACTGTTCAACCCGACTTCCTTCTGCTGATGCTGGTGCAGAAAGTTTTATGATTTCTCCGTTTGGCTCTAATCGTCCTAGGGCTGTTACTGTTGTTACTTGTACTACAGGTACTGCTTGCTGTTTTGCTGCTTTCGCCTCATTCTGAAATTTTTGTACTGTATAAACACTGATACCACCTGATGTTATAGTTGCAAGTATAACTAAAAGAAAAGGTAGACGAAATGTAGGTTTTAGCTCAGATGAACCCTCTAGGTTCGAGTGTTCAAGCATAGTTATGGTTCCATTGCCTGTCAAACTAAACCGTTTAGTCTAATATGATATCTAAACTAAACCGATCACTTCAGTCTTATTTATAGGGTTTTCATTGACATATATAGGAGTTTTCATGCTGACCTCGCGCAAGTGTGGAAACTTTGTTTCTTTAGACCAAAGAGGAAACACGACGCGGCGTTATTTTTAGCCGTTTAAATATCTGTAAATACCATTACCGCCTTGGGGTTACTCAAAGCCGTGTAGTTTTGTGAGCCAGCGCTGCAAGAGGGTTTCCCTCTGTAGGCGACTGGCGAACCCTTTAGGGCAATCTACTTTCGTTCGGGCAATTACGAACTGACATCTTTCACCCTGTACGCATAACGGTTTGCTCCGTAGAGCCTCCCTTTCGGGGTTAAGTTAGCTTCGACAATGTTATTAGTCGGCATATCCAAAAGACACTGGCTTAACCCATACACCTGTTTAATCTTCTGGTTCTAGAGCCTGGAACTAGCTACGCATTCCAGGGTAGGAACTTCAGCACTTGCCAATAACGTAGTACACGAAGTACTGAGTCTGGTAAGCTAGGGCTTCAGCATTTGCTGAAGCCCCTGGATTCAATCCAGGGGTTGCTTACTGACGACATATTATTAGGGCGCTGCAATATCGGTGATCCTGGTTTTTCAGGTTGTCACTCATTGGAAACGACTTGTTTTGGATACACCCTAGATGGAAACTATATATTAGAGAGGGTATATCAGACCATATACCTTTGGTAAGATTTTGGGCAAATTAACATTTTCGGCAAATGTTGTAGATGAATAATTGAAAAGGAGAGCTTGGAAGTGGCGTTGAAGGAGATCCGAAAATAGTACTACGCCAATTGGTAACCAAAGCTTTGAATCAGATGCTCAAAGATGAAGAGTTTCATGCGTTCAAGCGAGTGGTGATTGGGGAGTCTAATTGTTTTCCGGAGTTAGCCCAGCTTTGTATAATTTCTTTGGAAAAGCCGACGATTGAAACTATTAGTCACTACCTGGCTTCTCATCCTAAACTCAACATACCTGATCCTGAGGCAACGGCACGAATTCTCGTTGGGTCATTGGTTCATTTTGTGATGACTCAGGAGATGATGCACGCAAAGGAAATTATGCCAATCAAGAGCGATCGCCTATGGCAAAGCTACGCTTAACGCCTGATTGATACTTTGATACACTTTATTCTCAAATCGGCTGATTGACACTCTTTGTGTGCTGATTTATCCACTCTAAAATTCTATTCCACGCCCACCACGGATCGGAGTCTTGTGCTTGGCGCTGACACTTTTTACTACTGATATGGCTAACATGACCGCCATGACGAGTCAGCAACAAATCTATCTTTGAGTTACTAACACAAGCGGCTTGCAACTCAGGTATGATTGCTGGTTCAAAAAACGGGTCGTCTTCAGCGTAGATTATTAAAGTCGGTTTGGAGAGATTGGGCAGCAATGGTAAAGCGCTGCTTGCGTCGTAGTAAGCTTCCACTGTGGGAAAACCCAACCGCCCAATCACCAGTTCGTCGTCAAAACCCCAAATACTGTTAGCTCTTTCAATCGCTTCCGGGTCAACAGTTCCAGGATGAGCATCATGAATTTGCCATGCGAGTTTATTCAACTGGCGTGCGATCGCCCTTTCTAAATATTTTCCCACAGGATGTTTGACGAGAAAAGAAAGCGATCGCCTTGAATCCAAACTCGGGCAGATAACAGCAGCACCTCCAATATCGCTATCTTCTAGCTCTAAATCCGCATCCTCTTTGACGAGTTCCATCGCAGCCTTAACTGCCCATAACGCCAATTGTCCACCCAGAGAATACCCCATAAACCAAAATTTTCCTGGGCATCCCATTGCTTTGGCAGTTGCTGCGATGCGAACAAAATCTTCTCCCTCGTACAACCCGTCACTTGTCAACGTTGGCGACAACAGAGCTGTCTTACCATGAGCACGCCAATCAAACAGTACTACAGCATACCCTTGAGCATATGCTTTACGTCCCAATAGTCTGAGGTACCATTGGTTGTCCAAATCGCCTGTAATGCCGTAAGTGCCGACAATAGTGCCATGAGCATTGTCAGGGATGGCTACCAAGCCAAAGATAGGAACCCCTTTGGCACCCACAAATATTTTTTCTTCATAAACCGGCTCTGGATTTTGTGTTGTACGTTCCCAATCACGACTAGCCCACAAAGCGGTGTAGACAGTCTGGACGGTACCGTCTTGCAAAAACCACGGTGGACTGTAAGAGCAGTAACACATTAGGACAGTTTTTTAGTATAGTTTGGGTTTAGCACCACAATCATTTAATTTTAATGTTTATATTAGATTTAAAATATTTTTTATAATCAATACAGCAATCTTTGTATCTACCAAAGGTTCTTAATTATCCTTAATAAGTAGTAATAAGTTTTTAATAATGCCGAGGATTCTTGTCATAGACGATGATGCCGCAATTTCAGAACTCGTTGCCGTCAACTTAGAAATGGCTGGTTATGATGTCAGCCAAGCTGAAGATGGCATCAAAGGTCAGGCGCTTGCTCTCCAGCTACAGCCAGATTTGATTATGCTCGACTTGATGCTGCCTAGGGTAAATGGATTTACTGTTTGCCAACGCCTGCGGAGGGATGAGCGTACTGCCGAGATTCCCGTGTTGATGTTAACGGCTTTGAGCCAAACTCAGGATAAAGTCGAAGGCTTCAACGCTGGTGCAGATGATTATCTCACTAAACCCTTTGAGGTTGAAGAAATGTTGGCACGGGTGCGAGCACTCTTGCGACGTACGGATCGAATTCCTCAAGCTGCAAAGCACAGTGAGATTTTGAACTATGGACCGCTAACCTTGGTTCCAGAACGCTTTGAGGCGATATGGTTCACTCAGACCGTAAAACTGACTCATTTGGAGTTTGAACTTCTGCACTGCTTGCTGCAACGCCACGGTCAGACAGTTTCTCCAAGTGAAATTCTCAGGGAAGTTTGGGGTTATGATCCAGATGATGATATAGAAACCATTCGCGTACACATCCGCCACCTGAGAACCAAACTAGAACCTGATCCCCGCCATCCCCGTTATATCAAAACGGTGTATGGTGCAGGTTACTGCTTGGAGTTGCCCAGTTTACCTCAGTCAACTGAAGGTGCTTCTGCAACATCAGGAGTTCAGTAACAATAGCCAAATAAGCGAGATACTGATTCTGCACAAATCTGATAGATTGACTTGCCCAAAGGTGTCCTTAGATATCGGTTTGGAAGCGAGTCCAAAGGGGGCGTGGTTTCAGTAGATAGAGGATAAACTCATTCTTGCGCTCCCAAGATAGATTGTTAGCCTCAATTGACTTATCGCTTCAGTTGTTCACTCAAAAAATTGACACTCTACGCTACGGAAAATGAGAGAGTGTCAATAGTATGTGGTGTAGCCAATTCGTTTGACCGAAGCTCTAACAGGATCTTAGTTGCGCGATTTTGGATTATGGTTTATCTGTTTGAATCCAAAATCAGATGGTCTCAAGCCCCTGGATTCATCCATGGACGACAAAAAAAATAAATTTATGTCGAGACACGTAGTGCAAGACATAAGGCGTCCATTTAACAAGCCCCTAGTTTTAACTATGGGGTTAATCCAAAATCGCAAATCCAAAATCCAAAATTGATTGACTCTGCGGATATCTCCTCTACAGACGCTACTTTGTAAGTCCCTAACGGACACCCAGCACGCTTACTCACCGCAAGGCGCTGCTGTGGGTACTCCACGAGAGTGAACTGCTCACTTTCCGATAATAAATAGCCAGAGCTTCATACCTCTGGCTATAAACAGGCAAATTACGTATGAATTCACCTCAGCCTATTCTTTTTTTACACCCAAAGATTTCTTATGGGTCACAAGGTAGATGCCTAACACTGATAATCCAACAATACCTGCTGGCTCAGGAATTTGTTTCGCTGGTGTTATCCGAGTCATTCTGGCATAAATCCCTGCCGTAGTTCTATCATCTTCAAAAACGCTAAATTTGTTAACAGGTGTATTTCCACCGTTTTGGCTAAAGCCAATTAAATTCAGTTGATATTCGTTTCCTTCAAAATTGAAACTGCGAGTGCTAAAGTTGTCCTTTATATACACAATATCTGCATCGTCCTCAGGATTTAGTCCTAAGTTCGGTGTATTCACAAGCTGAAAGCCGAAGTTGAAAACTTCCCTGAAAGTACCAGGATTAGTGAATGATAGAGTGAGATTTAAAGGTACGGAATCAACGCTAGTGCTTTCCTCAACCTTGCCATTGTAGTACTCTAAATCGCCCACTTTAAACAGCGAACCAAAATCGTCTGCGGAAAAAGGATTTCCAGTAAAGGTTAGCTCATTTGCAGCAGTTCCATAGTTGTTTTCAAGATCATCTGGACGAGAACGTCCCCAAGTAAATGAGTTCGTTCCCACGCCGGAAAAAACCGGGTCAGTATTGCTCCCTGGATCAGGTGTTCCCCAGATACCACTCGATTTGCCTAAAATAGTTAGACCCTGAGCTTGATTGGAGAAACCAAGTGCTGTGATCAAAGTCACAGCAAAAGTAGACAAAGCAGCAGCAAAAACTGAACTTAGTTTCATAGCTAGGCTTTCACTCCTATCCAGGAGCTTTCTCAAGTTAAGTACCCAGTCTACCTTAATAAATTTGTAGAAATTTTGCCAATAAATTAATAAAGTTCGTGTGAATTTTTTTCATACAATTTTAAAATCTTATCAAAGCAATTTTGTTTGAACATTCGTTGTAATCAGCTTAAGATAAGAGTTTGACAAAATAATTAGTATTAATAATAAATCATTTCGCTTCAGGCTTATTACCTTCTTAAAAAAGAAAATTAAAACTCATATTCACATAATAGTGAACAGTCATCTGTTATCAGTTCAACCAGAGTTTTTTATTTATCCAGAAATTAATTTTTGAGCACTGATTAGCGTTTTCCTGTATCCATTTAGAGGATGACATGATAACTACTTGCTGATAACAGATAACTGTTCATTGTGAAAGTGGCGCAGTCGCCTTTGTCACAAATTTGTCGTTTTCCTTTTAAGGAGCAAGGGCGTTACCGCGAAGTAAGCTAGCAATCGTCTTGGCAGTAATTTTCATCTGAGTGATGGGATTAGCAGGGACGACTGTCTTATAGAGATAGCTATCAAAAGTGAGACGTTGGACATCGCGATCATCACACATTTCTACAAAAGCTTCACGGGTGGCGTCAGAACGATAAAATACGGTTTGCAGAAGATCCAACACCTTGTAGGTGAGTCCGTATTTCTTATCCCAGCGCTTCAAGTACACCTTCAGATCTGCTTCTGTAGGAATGCGGCTACCACCGTTGGACATTTCGACGATAGTTTCGGCACACATCCGTCCGGACTTAGCAGCAAAATAAATGCCTTCACCAGACGATTTGGTCACATAACCAGCAGCATCACCTATCAAAGCGATTCTTCCGACAACGCGACGAGGACGAGGATGTTCCGGAATGGGGTGTGCTTCTACTTTAATAATTTGACCACCAATCAGCTTACGGGCAGCACGGGCGCGGATGCCAGCTTGCAATTGTTTGATGCGGGCTTTGTTAACCTGCATCGTACCAGTACCAACTGCTACGTGGTCGTATTTGGGGAACACCCAAGCGTAGAAGTCAGGGGATACATCGTCCCCAACATACATTTCAGCGAGGTCTTCATAGTAGACCATTTTGTCTTTGGGTAGACGAATACGCTCTTGGAAGGCGATCGCATAATTATAATCCCCAGCATCCATCTCCTTAGCAATGCGGGAATTCGCCCCATCTGCCCCAATAATCACATCTACTTTCAGAGTTTTAGAAATACCCAGAGCACCACCTTCTGTATGATCTAGGTAATGAATGGTATAGGCGTCTGTACTATTGGTGGGAAAATCGAGTTTATGAACAGTGGCATTAATGAGATTTGCCCCTAGTTTTGCCGCGCGATCGCGCAGGTAACCATCCAGCACCTCACGGCGGCACATTCCTATATATTCATCTTCATTTACTAGATTGATATCAACCTCACGATTAGAGGGTGAAATCATTTTCATCTTGCGCACTTGACGATCAATGATATTCGGCGGCAGGTCAAATTCACTCACCATGCACAGGGGAATTGCACCTCCACATGGCTTAGCATTGTCTAGCTTGCGCTCAAAGAGGTAGGTTTCGATTCCAGCTTTGGCAAGCGTTTCTGCGGCTGATGAACCAGCAGGACCAGACCCAACAACAGCAACCCGTAGTGTCAAAGGTTTTCTCCCAATCTTGACATTCACCGAGAGAATGGTATCACGCTCTTTTGGCTAATTTCGCGCTCCGGTTTCCAGATTTGACATAAATGCAAAGTTCCTTAATATTTCGTAAGAGTTTCAATGCCCTCTGGGCAGGGTGTAAGGGTATAAGGGTATGTTAG
Source organism: Brasilonema angustatum (assembly GCF_059505445.1). Lineage (NCBI taxonomy): Bacteria > Bacillati > Cyanobacteriota > Cyanophyceae > Nostocales > Scytonemataceae > Brasilonema > Brasilonema angustatum. Next base: position 40,487 of record NZ_JCACKO010000024.1, read on the forward strand.
CGCAGCGAGCCGTAGGCTGGGTGTAGGGGAAAAGAGGGGAAGAGGGGTGGACAACAATGGAAGAAGTAAAATTGTCTTTCCCCCCTTACACCCCTTAGCTTCGATCAGGCTCATCGCTTTTGCTCATTGCTTATTTTGGTAGGCGCTACACTATGTTTATCTTCCTTTGCTGAGACACCTATGTCTATTGCCAAAGACCAAACCGCTGCACCAGATACCCAAGAGCAAGAGTGGGATGATATTGTATTCCCACCAGGCGATTTATGGAGTGATGAGCCTGCTTTGGAAAGCTACTTACATTTACAACAATTATTGCTGCTATTGAAGTGCCTAGATTGGTGGTGGCGAAACCGAAATGATTATTTTGCAGCAGGTAATCTCACTGTCAGTGCTTCTTCCTCTTCCTCTGCGGGTTCTTCAGCGATAACTAAGGGAACGTTCACGTCGTCTGTGGCTTCAATGTAGATAATCGTGTTGTCATCTAGCTGGATGGGTGTGAGTTTGGTCATAGTAGAAATTGCTGACTCAAAGGAATTAAAAAATTATCATTATATTACTGTATTTCTACCGAAATATTGGCTAGGATGTTGTATCTGTTAAGCAATAACTCTGTCAATCTGGAGTGAAGCTGTCTTTTATGAGCCGAGACGCTTTGGTAGTTGAAATTAATACTTATAGTTATGAGCGTTTAACTGCTTTGACAGCACCTGCACAGGATGCGGAGGCGATCTGCCGAAGGCAGCAGCGAAGCTATCGCCACTCTTTTACAAGATTACGGCGAATTTAACGTTAAGCGCCTACCCGGTGTCAAGGATAAGCAGAATAACACAATTCGCGTTGGTCAGAAAACCCAAGTCACATTAACTCAACTCGAAGAAGCGATCGTTCAACTGTTTAAGCCAGAAGGCAAAAATATTCCAGATACTGCGCTGCTGTATTTTTCTGGTCATGGATTGCGTAAAAATAAAGGAATTCAGGAAGGCTTTCTCGCTACCAGCGATGTCAACCCTGATTTGGGAAACTGGGGAATTCGCTTGAAATGGCTGCGCGAACTACTGCAAGAAAGTCCAATCAAACAGCAGATTATCTGGTTGGATTGCTGTTACAGTGGTGAGTTGCTGAATTTTGCTGAAGCTGATCCGGGGGATAGGGGCAAAGGAAGAGATAGGTGTTTTATTGCTGCTTCAAGAGAATTCGAGGTTGCTTATGAGACGATTAGTAGCAATCATAGTGTACTGACAGACGCCTTATTGCAAGCACCCCAGCACTTCAAGAAATGGTTAACCTTGGTGTCTCCCTAGCCAATATCGACCTCATCGGTGCCAACCTCTACAATGCTAACCTCAGCGATGCCAACCTCAGCGGTGTCATCCTCAGCAATGCCAACCTCAGTGGTGCCAATCTCAGCCGTGCCAATCTCAGCCGTGCCATATACGGGCGATCGCTTCTCATCAAAATCGTCACACCTCAGTCATGGATTTGACATAGGCATTTACAAGAGTGTGTTATATCCTAACATTCTATATATAAGATCCCTATTTGATTTTTGCTCAGCTAGGTACAGTTTATGTTAAGCGTTCCCTGTTCTCTGTTAAGCGTTCCCTACCTCAACGAGTTCGTTTATAAACCAAACCGGATTCGTATATTTTACATTTTGCAAACATGATCAAGCAGATATTAAGTTGCAAACATGATCAAGCAGATGTTAAGTAGCTTAACCTAATTAAACGTAAAATGTCATTAATTCGCTCCACACTTCGGGTCGAGCTAAGTAATCGCAAAGACTCTATTTTACGCTTTTCAATGTGGCTTTACTTATCAGAATGAATTTAGTGCATAAGTCACTCTTGCTTTCAGCTATGAGATAAGTAGAGGTGTATTAAGAAAATCTTTTTAATATTGTTTTTACCCCTGATCACTCCCATGATAACTCATCATTGCAAGTCAGTATCTGTATCACTTATGTCCGCAGACCTACCAATTTGGTCTGTTGTGGAAACTCCGGTGACACTGCATCAGAAGGATCGTAATCGATTCCATATAGTACTGACTGCACCACCTGTCACAGATTGTGAAATGACAAACTTTTTCAATCCACAGAGTATAAGTAGCCAAGAGCAAAGTAATGCTGATGTCAACACCAGTCGCCGAATCTTGTGGTTTGAGATTTCTCCAAAACGAGTCGTCATGACTATGCAAGGTAACGCTCAAATGAGTTACCGTCACATTTGGCAACAGGGCGTTTCTGGCACCACTTATTATTGGTTGCCAAATGATTTACAACAACAAAATTCACAACAACCAAATAAACCTATTCGCTTGCGGAATTTTACTCGTCATCTAACAGTGAGCGGACACCCTTTGCCAGAGAATTTATCTGTAGAATATGAATTGTGGGTGGGAGATCTCCAAGTGGGAAGTTATGTCCTCAATTTGAATATTAAACATTAAAAACGGATCTAACAGGGGCATCTTATAAAAGCAGTCACATCAACCGAGATAATAGCGCGAAAGCGCTCCAGCTATTGCGCCAAGACTGATTGCAACAGCTGCGCGAATGACAGGATTTTGCAGCATAAAAATACATTCAGAATCATAGAATGCTTTTTCATGTTATACAATTTTGTTGCTCAATCCGATACTTGTACCAAGTTGCGTTCTGTTATAGTAGTTTGTGATTAAAGGATCAAGTTAAATGAACCAGAACGCTCTTATTGTCCTTAGCCGAAGTCAGTATGAAAAGATGGCTAGCAAGGTTTCTATACCTTGACAACTGAACAATCATGTAGGTGGAAAACTTAGCCTCTTAGTGTCAGAGTGAAAGCCTAATCTAGTTACTAGCTCCGTTAAGAATGAAGGAGCGATCGCCTAATGTCTAATAATAAAGTGTTAATTTTAGCAGCAATCCCCGATGGATTACGTTTGGATAAAGAAATTCGCCAAATAGAAGAAGCTATTAAACGGGCAGTAAAACGGGATTTGTTTGAAATAAAAATTAGAACTGCTGTACGTCCTCAAGATATTCGTCGTGCCATAGCAGAAGAACATCCTCAAATTGTCCATTTTTGTGGACATGGGATGGAGGATGGTAGTTTGGTGTTAGAAGACGATGGCGGGAACCATAAACCCGTATCACCAACGGGATTAGCAGCATTGTTTAAGCTACACGCCAATTATGTTAAGTGTGTATTACTGAATGCTTGTTATTCCGAAAAATCCGCCCAAGCAATTAGCCAACACATTAATTATACTATTGGCATGAATCAGCCGATTGGTGACAAAGCTGCTATTGTATTCGCTATTGGCTTTTATGATGGATTAGGGTACGAAAATCCAGATAGTCAAGATATTATTGAAAGAGCTTTTGAGGAAGGATTAGTTGCTATTCAAATGGAAGATGTTTCACAAAGGCAAATACCAAATTTGAAAAATAAACTTTCTTGGATTGAGAATTATTCTACAGAACCAGACACAAGCATATATATTGAACGACCACCTATTGAAGAGAAATGTTATAAAGCAATTGTACAACCAGGAGCGCTGATTCGGATTAAAGCTCCGCAGAGGATGGGCAAGACTAAGTTGAGTGAGAAATTGCTTGACTATGCCAGAGAGCAGGGTTACAAAACAGCGAAATTAGATTTGAACCTTGCTGATAGTTCTGTTCTCGCTAATTTAAAAAGTTTTTTACAGTGGTTATGTATTAATGTCTCGGATATTTTAGAACTAGAGCCGAAATTGGAGAACTACTGGCAAGATGAACTGGGAATAAATACTAGCTGTACTCGTTATTTTCAAAAGTATTTATTACCCAATATTGATACATCTCTGGTTTTTACTATAGATAATTTTGAGCGACTGTTTAAATGCGAAAATATTTTCTCAGAATTCTGCTTACTCCTCCGCAGTTGGTATGAAACTGCTAAACAGGGTGACAGGATGGGCAAAATTTGGCAGAAACTGAGCTTAGTCGTGGTTAATTCTACAGAAGTTTATCCAACCCTGGACACTAATCGCTCACCGTTTAATGTTGGATTAGCGATTGAGTTACCTGAGTTTAACCTTTCTCAGATAGAAAAAATGGCTCAGCTGTATGAAGTAGATATTCAGTTGGGAGAACAAGGCATAATTAAACTGATGACGTTGCTAGGCGGACATCCCTATCTCATGCAAGAAGCATTCGCCAATCTTAAAAGCCAGGAAATGTCCTTAGAGGAACTATTGACACTCGCACCCACAGAAGAGGGAATCTTTAGCCATCATTTACGAGAACAACTGAAGTGTTTGCAAGATGATTCTCAGTTAGAGTCAGGATATAAAGAAGTAGTAATCGCTCTTGAATCTGTTCAACTTAATCCCGAAATTATGTTCAAACTGCATAGTCTGGGGTTAATCAAAATTATTCGCAACGCTTGCGTTCCTAGTTGTGACTTATACCGTCAGTACTTCTCGGCACGATTGGGGTAAGATATGGTTGAGGAATATATTAACGAATATATCTTTTCTGGCAGCTTACCCGGAAATGCCAGCACATATGTGACAAGGGAAGCTGATAACGAATTGTTTGACGCACTTCTAAAAGGAAAGTTTTGTTATGTGCTGAATTCTAGGCAAAGCGGAAAGTCCAGCCTGCGCGTGAGAACAATGAGCCGACTTTTAGAAGCTGGCGTAGAGTGTGCGTCTATTGATTTATCCTCTGTCAGTATTCAGAGTGCTACACAAGAAAATTGGTATGCAGATTTGATTGTTAAGCTGATTGACAGCTTTGACTTGGACGTCAATTTCAAGGAGTGGTGGTCCCAAAACCAGTTAAACTCATCTTTATTACGATTTGGGAATTTTTTAGAAAAGAAGCTACTTGCAGAAATTAAAGAAAACATCGTTATTTTTATTGATGAAATTGATAGTGTTCTCAGTCTCAAGTTTCCTACAGATGATTTTTTTGCCTTTATCCGTGCTTGTCACAATCTGCGTCCTGATAATCCCGAATATAATCGCCTCAGCTTTTGCTTGTTGGGAGTCGCATCACCCAGCAATTTAATTGAAGATAAACAACGCACTCCGTTTAATATTGGTAAAGCTATCTCTTTGACTGGGTTTCGATTGCATGAAGTTGAACCGTTAGAAAAGGGTTTGCAGGGGAAATTTAATGCTCCTCAAGCAGTCATGAAGGAAATTTTATACTGGACGGGAGGACAACCGTTTCTGACGCAAAAGCTGTGTCAGTTTATGGTTGAGGAGTCTTTTCAAGACAATCCTCGTTCTGTTGAACAGGTGGTGAAATCTCGTATCATTGAAAACTGGGAATCTCAAGATGAACCAGAGCATTTACGAACTATTCGAGCGAGAATTTTGCGGAATGAACAACGGGCAGGGTATTTGCTGGAACTGTATCAACAAGTTCGGCTGGCGGAAGAAGAATCTAAGATAACTGCAGATGATACTTTAGAGCAAAGTGAGTTACAACTTTCAGGATTAGTTGTTAGGCAGCACAACAAGTTAAGAGTTTATAATTCCATTTATCAAGAGATTTTTGACGCCAACTGGATTGAAAACCAATTAAAGAATCTGCGTCCTTACTCCGAAAGTTTTAGGTTTTGGGTGGCTTCTGGAGGAAGCGATGAATCACGATTGTTGAGGGGGAAGGCATTACAAGAAGCTGAAGAATGGGCAAGTGATAAGAACTTAAGTTATCAAGATAAACAGTATTTAGCAGCTAGTAAAGAGAAAGAGATTCAAGAGGAAATCGCTGCAAAAGAACAAGAAGCTGCTTTGGAGAGAGAAAGGAAGGATAAGGAAGCGGTTGAGTCAAGAAATCAGGTACTAGCTGAGGCTAATCGCAAAGCTCAACGGCGGATTCGTGTTGGTTCTGTTGTTTTGGTGATGACGTTGGTAGGAGCAGCAATTTCTGTAATTTGGGCAGGTAGGGAGCTTGACGAAATACGAGAAAAGACTAACTATCTCTCAGATTTATACGATTTATCCAAACTAAGTGAAAGACTCGACAAGGAAAACAAGTTATCGGAAGCAAATCAGGCTAGGCGAGAAATAGGTTTATCTTATGTAATTGAAAATCAGGAATTTAAAAAAGCAATGATATTTACTTCTATATCACAAGCATATCAGCAACTGGGAGAGTTGAATAAAGCAGAAAATGCAATTACAAAAAGTCGAAATATTTTAGAAGCGAGTAGAGATATTATTACTTCTAATGAAGGATTACAAATTAAAGTATTGACTCATAAAATCCAAGGTGACTTGCTAGTACATACAAAACAAACAAGCCAAGCTATAGAATCTTATCAAACAGCATTTAATATTATTAAAAAATACTCACAACAAACTAGCCCCTTTACCAAAAAACATCAATTACTGATCACACCCACAGATATTGAATCTGTCCATCGAAGTTTAATAAAGGTGCTTTCCCAAAGTGACACAGAAGAAGAATTGAGAAAACGGGTTGAAAAATCTCTTACCCAACATTTCTATGCTCAACTTGAATATTCTTTGAAATCAAAAAATTGGGAAGCAGCAGATAGACAAACATACCAACTCATGCTCAATATTGCTAAAAGAGAAGAAGAAAGATATTTAGAAGAAGACAACATTAATAGTTTTTCTTGTCCGGACTTGCGAAAAATAGATCAGCTTTGGATCACCAATTCAGACAAACGTTTTGGCTTTAGTGTACAAAAAGAAATATGGATTAAGACTAGGAATAGACTGGGTATAAAATTAAAAGACTGGACTAGCGAAGATGAAAAAAATTATTTTCGGTTTGCCAAGGCAGTTGGATGGTCGGATTCGGATAAAGAAACGGGAGACTTAGACTTAAGTTACTCTAAAGTGAACGAGCGTATAAAAAAATACCCATTATTACGGGGATCATACCCTATACTACGGATAATAGATCCTATTAATTTTTTTTGGCACCTTTTCCTCAACCTTTTCGTCTCGCGTTGCGACTTGTAAACTTTAGCATATAAGCGTTTCCGAATTTTGTAAAGATTTATTACAACGCCCCTTTCCACGATAGAATCAGCATTCCACAAATCCGATACCTGGCACAGGCGGTAGATAGCAGTTCGCTCGAATAAATTTTTCTGCTACCTCTCGCACTTCCGTACATTCTGTGACTCTTTGCTTGTCCCAAGGTAAACTCATCTGTCCGGTAGACTTCTTTGCTTTGTTCTTACTTTTTAATAGTGACGGCAAAAAGCTACTGCCCCAGTAGTTTCGTTTTTCTGGTTTCGCCTGCGGTCGATATTTTTGGCAAAACCGTCGATATTTGGCAGCACATTCTGATAAATTTCTCCCGAGTTGTAAAAAAGCTGGGTGCAATTGAGTGATGCCATGTCCGGCAAAATACTTGTGATATGTCATTGCGAGTGGAACGAGGTGAGACGAAGCAATCTCCTGTCTTTGCGATCGCTTCGCTTCGTATGCCCTCCGGGCACGCTGCGCTAACGCTGCGGACATTAAATATATCTGTCCACTTATACCAAGTTGCGTTCTGTTGTGGAGTGAAGCAATCTCCTGTCTTTGCGATCGCTTCGCTTCGTATGCCCTCCAGGCACGCTGCGCTAACGCTGCGGACATTAAATATATCTGTCCAGTTATATCAAGTTGTGTTCTGTTGTAGTAGTTTGTGATTCGGGGAGATTGCTTCGCTCCACTTCGTTTCGCTCGCAATGACATTTTACGTTTAATTAGGTTGACTCAGATCTTGCACCTCCGGCTGAGTACGCCCAGAACTCAAGTTCTGGGCTAATAAACCAAGTCCGTTAAAACGGACTGAAAAACTTACTCAGTCCGTTTTAACGGACTTAGACTTTGAGCCAAGAAATTTATTTCTTGGCGGACGAAAAGTATGATGCAAGATCTGAATTGAGCTACTTATTATGTTCATTGCTACAAAAATAGCGAAGGAGCAGTGAAGCTCCTGAAATCAGAGGAAAAGCTTCACTACTCCTATAAATTTGGTGATTTCGCATCAGAATCCTTCTTTACTGACAATGAAGGATTAGAAGCGGTAACCAACTCCGGCTTGTAAGCTGAGGGCATCAGCATCGCTGCCTCTATAAGCGTCAATACCCCACTTAGCATCACTATAGAGAACGGTGTTTTTACCTACTTGTGTTTCCGCACCAACAGTTAAGACAGGTGCATTCTTATTTCCCAATTGGCTTGCATAACCTTCATTAGTCTGAAAAGCGTAACCACCACCGATGTAAACGTTAGTGTTTTTCGCGATGGGTGCATCGTATGTTAATGTTGGTATAATTGCAGTTGAATCACCACCAAACAAAACAGAACCGCGAACAGAAACAGGCGCATTAGGAACAGCGTACCGTCCTTGAACATTTCCACCGAAGGTAGCCGCATCATTTTGTCGTCCGCCATTGGTAACGCCAGCAGAAACACCAGCACCAACGTAGCTACCGTTCATACCACGTGCTGCAGTTTCTTGAGTTGGAACGTTTTGAGCTGAAGCAATTCCTGCAGAAAGAACAACAGAAGCAACAGCAATTGTAGAAGCTAATAATTTTGTAAGTTTCATAGGTTTCTCTTAACTAGAGTGAATAAGTACAATCAATCTTCTCTAGTACTAGAATCCCTTTTTTAACAAAATTTAACCTCACGCACTTAGGCGATCCAAGTGGGTGAAACTGTTTCACCCAGCCAGATGAGCCTACGCTCACATATTTGAGGTATAATAGAGAGCAATATGTGAATATAAACAAATAACACATATCAGTAGGGTGGGCATTGCCTCAAATAGTTTTTCTGCAATGGTTACAAGCTTTTGGTAGGCAATGCCCACCATTAGTTTAGTTTTATCCACCCACTTAACAATATTTATCTTCTTAAAAAGCGCTCACGCAGACGAGATACAAAAATCTCGATCTCCGGTAATTTCATCATGGCAACAATCACAGCAAAAACGCCGATGCCGACTAAACCAGCAATAGATATTTGCACCAGTTGAATTTGTAAAGCATCTTCACCTAAAAACTTCTGCAAAACCTCAAGAGTGCCGTAGCTTGCTCCTCCAGCTACCAAGCTTGCAGTAGCTAAACCTAAAATTGGCAAACTCCACTCGCGCCAACGTAAACCATCCAGCCTGCGATCAAGCAACCATAACAACATTAATAACGAGATGAAATTTACTCCAACTGTTGCTAGTACCAAACCAGGAGCACCGAAAGGTTTAAACAAAATCCAATCTAGCAAAGCGTTGAATATGATGTTAATCATACTAACGCGAAATGGTGTCTGACCATCACCCAAAGCATAAAACACGCGCACCAAAACATCTCGCCCCAAATAGACGAACATTCCCAAACCAGAAGCAACTAGTATGGAGGAAACCAGCGCTGAGTCTCCTTGCTTAAAAGCACCGCGTTCATAAACCACTCGTACAATGGGATCAGACAGCGCCATCATTAGCGCTCCCATTGGTAACATAGTGAAGGCAGTAAGTATCATTCCTTGGCGAATTCGCAATTTTAGCTCTGTCCAATTTTCCGGTGCAGCTAGTCGAGAAAATATTGGTAATAAAGGTAACAAAATGATATTAGAAATAATTCCTAAAGGAGTTTGCACCAAGATATTGGAATAACGCAACCCAGAAGGAGCAGAGGGGATGAACGATGCAAAATACATATCTGTGTAGAGATTAATTTGCAACATCCCAGAAGAAAAGGTTGCTGGTGCCATAATTTTGAGTACGTCGCTCACCCCTGGCTGCTTAAAATTAAATCGCAGGCGCAATGTACCCAACCCTGCTCGTGCTTGGGCAATTTGCTGTATCAACCATTGCAGGAATGCTCCGGCTAGGGTGCCTCCTGCTAAAACCATTCCGCCTAAAATGGCATATTGAGGAGAGCTAATTTTATGACCTAGTTGCAGAGCGAGGATACCCAAACCTAGAATTAGAATAATGCTGGAAAATAAAGGACTCAGAGAAAGTAGCCAGTATTGATTCGCTGTGTTGAGAGTCCCAAAACCAATACCAATCAGTCCTGCTAAAACTGCCATCGGTGCCATTATCCTCAGTTGCACAATGGCGCTTTCTTTCACGAATGCTCCGTTAGGAACGGTATCCAAACCTGGTGCTACTAAGTCAATCAAGTTAGGAGCAAATATCACCAGGAAAATCGTTACCAAAAGCAGCAAACCACCCACAAGGGTTGTCATTGTTTCCACCAAGGGAGCAGCTTCTTCTTGCTTGCGCCTGGCTAGAACGCTGACGATCGCACTATGGAATGGTCCATTAACCCCACCTAGCAATATTAGCAGAAAACTAGGGATCATGTAAGCGAAGTTATAAGCATCGACAACACCCCCCGCACCAAAAGCGGCGGCGATCGCTTGTTCGCGTACCAGCCCAAAAAATTTGCTGATTAACGTAGCAACGGCGATAATGCCAGCAATTCCGGCAAAAGAACGAGAGGCTTTTTGTTCTTGTGTCACAAATAGTACCTGACCACTTTCTGAAGGCGCATATCTTGAAACATTTAACTTGAAATTTAGCAGTTTGTCAGGGTAGTTTGGCAAAAATCAAAAATCTCAATGTGTGAAATAATTTCTTAATGGACACCAAGCTTGAGGAAAGGTAGTCCACTTGCCAAAGCGTATTCTAATTCTAAGGTACTGTGTAATACGTTGATATTGATGGGAGGCTTAGGATTCGGTGTTCGCGGTTGCAGAGATAGCTCATACCACACGACATCATGCCACGCACCACACTTGTATCCCACACCTTGATATATTCCTATGAACTGGAATCCCATTACTTTATGAAGTCTTTCACTGGCTGTGTTTGGGAGAGTGACACCTGCGTAGGCGCTGTAATAACCTTGAAGTACGAGAATTTTAAACAGCGATGTATATAAAGCTCGTCCTACGCCCGAGCGACGCACTGCTTCATGGATATAAACAGATACATCAACAGCCCACTGATAGGCAGTTCGGTCTCTATGAGGTGTAGCATAAACATATCCTAGAACTTCTCCATCACGTTCGCACACCAGCCAAGGCAACTTCTGTAGAACTTTTGCAATCCGCTGCTGCATTTCATCGTAAGTTGGTGGTTGAACTTCAAAAGACACAGGTGAATACTCGCAAAAGGGGGCGTAAATTTCCAAAACTTGCTCAGCATCTTGTTCTGTAGCAAACCTGATGATGGATGACATAGAAACCACACTCCCTTTTTCTGTTGTTGGAATTATATACACAATGTGCGATCCAGCAGCAGTCATAAGATAAATGCTCACCTCGCCCCTGAAGCTGAGAGTTCAGTCAGCAATTAGGGGTGTAGGGGGATAGGGGTGTAGGGGATCAATTACTCCCCTTTGTGCGTGTAAGATTACCGATGTAATTTCTTCTCCCTTGCACCCGGTGCACCGAGTGCTACCTAAACGGTAATCTACCCTACGGGTTCTCCTACGGATTACGGGCACATAAAGGAGTAGTTTTGGTCACTTGACGCTATTTTTTCCAAGGTAACTTTGTGCCCATTTCAGTTAACGCAGAGAAGATGAGGTAGAGGATGAAAACACTGGCGCTGACAAGAAAAAGAACAACCTCGTTATCCATAATTGACTCAGAGGGGTGATGACTAGTACTGGTAAAATGACATTTTATCAAAATGAATGCAACTCGGGATTAATTAAATTTTAGGTGGTTGTGCAAAGCAATACGCTTTGTGCAACCACCCGTCAAAATAATCATGCTTTGTGCGATCTGCCTTTGGCAGCAGCGCCTAGCTCGCCTCTGGGAGCCCTACGGGGATGACCTATGCCCTGCGGTCACGCTGCGCTAACGGGGGGTCGCAATCGACGGGAAGCGGAGCCACTCTGTTGGGGGGGGCAATGCCCGACTTGTAGACGCGTTTGCGCAGCGCCCCCTTAGGGGCTAGCGGCTTCCCGTAGGGTAGGAAGTGGCGTCCAAGACTGGACCCCCTCACCACTACGCGCAATTCCCGATTCGTGCGCTTGCGCTTACGCGATCGCATCCCCATATTCACAAAATTGCTTACACTCTTTGGGCGTGACCTTCAAGACTAGCTTTTAATCATTTGCTGCACTTTTTGCTTAAGTGCCGGATCTTGGCTGACTGCTACTTGAATTTGATTAAAACGTTCTAGGCCTAACCCTTCCTTTTGCAAGACTTGCTGCATGTTTGTATCAGCTTTTTCCTGAATTGACTTTAAACTTGTGACAGCTTTTTCATATTGTTGTTTTTCCTGTGGGGTCATTGCTTGTTTTAGCTTCTCTGGAGGATTTTGCTGTGATTTATATATTTCCAAAAATCGTTCTTGACTCAGACCAGACTTACTTATAACATCCCCCATCTGCTGAACTGCTCCCTGCTTTATCACCCTCAACTGTTTTATGGAGTTTGCAAATTTCTGAAGTTCCTCTGAACTAACTTTGGTTTGGGGTGTTCCTGGAACTTGAGGGGATGGAGAAGAAGATGGAGATGTAGGTTTTGGTGCTTGTGCATGAGCCGACAGGCTGCTGACAAGAAGAAATACAAAAATATAGCTACCTGTCAGAATTTGCTTAAACACGTTGAGTTCCTCCTTTACAATTTCGGTGTCCGGTGTCAGAAGAGTTTGTTGAATTTCCTCAACTGAGCCTCGGTTTCCATCGATTTTTCCGGCATATCTTTAGGCAGCATTTAGACAGCAAACAAGAGTTACTGTTTATCGCTAACGACTCTGAGTATGCTCTATCCTGGTAAGCGGGTGAAGTACCTACTAATAAAACGGAGTATCGTTTATAGTTAGAGCTAAGCACTAAGGTGCACGCTCTACAAACGCGTCTCATTCGCTGCTGCCTTTTTGTATTGCTACAAATTGGTCTTACACCGCGTCTGGAGGTATTTTTACCTTTATCCTCACAAAGAGGAACCCGCGCAGCCGCCCTGCGTATTCCAAGGCAGTTTGATTGTGATTCAAGAATTCACATGGACTGTGCATACACCTTCCAGCGGCAAATTCTTTCCTTTGATCTACCGATTTTTCTGCGGCAAGGCTGTTACGCCTACTTTGATGTTTGCCTGTCTGTTCAATACGGTCAGATAGGTCATTGAGCAATACCATTATACAAAAATGACCTGCGACATTCCGGAAAGATTGACGAGTTGTCCAGCTTATATCCTACCACGCCCACGGAGTACCCTACGCCCTTACACCCATGATCCCCCTATACCCCTACACCCTTACACCCCTACACCCTTATGTTTATTGAAAGTAATAACCAAATAACTCTCAAACAGTGCCCACCAAGCTCTCATAAATGCCATCATAGTTATGATTAGAACTCATTGGAGATAAGACAACGGTTTACGCACGCCCTCTAGCACGTTTAATTGAACAACTCCAACGCTTACCTGGAGTTGGTCCTAAAACTGCCCAGCGTCTGGCATTACATATTTTAAAGCGACCAGAAGCAGAAGTTGAGGCTCTGGCGCAAGCTTTGATTGAGGCAAAAAAACAGGTGGGTTTGTGTTCTGTTTGTTTTCACTTATCTGCTGAACCAGTTTGTGAAATTTGCCGCAACCCAAACCGTGACAATACGACTCTCTGTGTGATAGCAGATTCCCGTGATTTGATTGCCTTGGAAAAAACTCGTGAGTTTAAAGGCAAGTATCATGTCTTAGGTGGGGTGATTTCTCCTATTGAGGGCATTGGTCCAGAACAGTTGACTATCCAAGCTTTGGTGCGAAGGGTGAGTCAGCACAAGCCTGAAGAAGTTATTTTGGCAATTAGTCCAAGTGTGGAAGGTGAAACAACAACACTGTACGTTGGTCAATTGCTAAAGCCATTTACCAAAGTAACGCGGATTGCTTTTGGTTTACCTGTGGGTGGGGATTTGGAGTACGCCGATGAGGTGACTTTGGCAAGAGCTTTGGAAGGTCGCCGAGAGTTAGATTATTAACAACAACTTATAGGAATCTGGTTTGGTTTATGAACTTATTAGTTAAGGTAGGGAACGCTTAACGCTTAATGGGACTTAGACAAAAAACACAGCTAAAAAAGCTTCAAACGTATATCCTAAAAGACTTTGACATTGTTTTACTTAGTTTGTTGATATATCTGGGTTTTAGGCATTTTTGGGTATTTGGTGTATTTTCCTTGCCCTGTAAAGATTTGAGGCTTGTTTTGACAGGAAAAATGTTTAAGTCCCGTTAACAAAGAAGGCTTAACGCTTAACGATTAACATAAACTGTACCTAGCTGAGCAAAAGTCAAATAGGAATCCTATATATTTCATTGTCGCCCATTTACTCAGTACCTTAGTTCCAACACGCATTGATGCGTGCAAGCAATCTATCCAAATTGATGGGCTTACGGATAAAATCATCAAACCCTATATCTAACTCTTGCATGGTAGTCATCTGTTGAGTACCCGTAATGAGCAGAATAGGAATGAAAGGTAACTTCTCATTTTGGCGGATACATCGGGCTAACTCATAACCGTTCATCTTAGGCATGATCACATCTGACAGGACTAAATCAGGTGGCGAAGCCTCTATTTTTGCTAAAGCGATACTCCCATTGTTGGCTATATCAACGTCGTAGCCCTCTTCTTCTAAAGCACTTTGAAGCAAAGCCAGATTGAGTTCACAATCGTCCACAATTAATATTCGATGAGGCCGAGATGATTGCATAGATGCACATCCTTAATTCATGCAGTGACAAAATTTTAGTATTTATACTCAGATGTATTGAGTTTGACAAGAAATCTTAACATTTCAATCATTTTTTAGATAGGTGATTAAAGTTTGATGACTTGCGACAAAGTCCAGAGTCAGAATAAAGCAACAACAAGTAAATTTGTTAAATTAGTGACCAGCTACCGACGCAGTTATCAAGGTTACATAACGAGATTTCTACGCCGACTGAAACACAGCAGTTTTAGAAGTGAGAGACTCTAACTCCCTTAATACCGTTTCACTTTAAGATTAATACAAATAGCCAGCAGTCAAGCAAAATTTTCTCTTGCAGGGGTAAATAATTGTAGAAAAATCATTTGTATCAGGCATATCATCAATTTTTGTATTACAAATCACAAGAAATCTTGACAACTGATAACTGATAACTGTTGAGTTGTGTGTTCAAAATAAGCTGGTTTATTGATTGTGAATCATGACGGTCATCACTAGAAAAGATGCAACTTCTAGGTGTTTTAGCTTAATTATTCCTTTTGATAGTTGCAAAAATACTTCTGTAGTCAGATTTTTGATCATAACTTTAATTTGTCCACAAAGATTACAGCATTTTACCCTATTTTCTCGCTATAGTCGTTTTCAGTATTGATGATGCAATTACAGTGGAGCTGTCACGTTTCACAAAACTCACAAAAAGTAGTTCCATAAACACGACAATTTCCAGTAACATAATTTTGTATTGTTTGAAAACCAATTTAAACTTATTTGACTAACCCTGAGAAACTGTAAATTGCTAATTTAATTACCCACTTTAACTAACAATACTGGTAACGAGTATGACGCGCTCTCCAAATTCAGAAAATGAACAAGAGCCTAAGAATCGTCGTTTGTGGCTCCTTCTGTTAGGACGTACTAGTATTGTTTTCGGAGTAATTTTACTAGCTGGAATTGCAGGTGGTGTTTTGTGGGCGAGGAACTATGTGTATAAAGATTTGGCACCATTAGTAGAAAAAAATCTTCAGCAACTGGTTGGAAGACCAGTGAAAATAGGAGCAGTTGAGCGATTTTCCCTTTCTAGCCTGAGATTTGGCTCACTTTCAATACCAGCAACTTCCACTGATCCAGACAGAGTTGCAGCAAAAGCTGTGGAAGTAGAGTTCTCACCCTTAGAAGTTATCTTCAAACGGACATTGGGGTTAAATGTCACTTTAGTTCAACCTAATGTCTACCTTGAACAAGATAAACAAGGGCGTTGGGTGACAACTCAAATTAAGACAGGAGAGGGAAAAAGTGTTATTCAAACTGAGTTGCAGACACTAAAAATTCAGAATGGCGATGTGGTGTTAGTGCCAAAATCAACACCAAATACACCCAAAGGTTCAGTTGCTTTAGATCAAGTGAGTGGAACTGCACGATTTTTGCCGAAAAATGAAGGAGTTACCTATGACATTGGTGCTCAACCAACCAGCGGAGGGACAGTTAAAATAAGCGGAGACACACGACTGAAATCACAACAAACGAACCTCAAGGTACAAACGCAGAATTTTCTAGCATCTGATGTTAGTCGATTAATTCAGTTACCAATTGTTTTGGAAGCAGGTCGTGTGGGTGCTGACTTAACGGTACAATTAGAGCCAGATCCCCAGCAAGGCAATAAGCAGAACATTGCGATTAATGGAACGGCTGTTGCTAATCAAGTCACGGCTCAAGTTCAAAAGGTTCCCCAAAAGTTTATCAATTCCAATGGCAAATTAACCTTCCAAGGGCAGACAATTACTCTAGAAAATCTCAGCACGAACTATGGCAAAGTTCCGACTTTGGTCAATGGATCTCTCAATACTCAAACAGGTTTCAACATTTCAGCCCAGGTAAAGCCGGTTAGTGCGAAAAATGTTCTCGATTCGCTAAAAGTGAATTTACCCGTTCCGGTTGCTGGAGAAATACAATCAAACATTCAGTTGCAAGGATCAATTCAACAGCCAATTTTGAGCGGAACAGCAAGTAACACAAAACCCATTCAAGTTGACCGCGTTGTATTTAAGACTATTAGCACTGGCTTTCGTCTAAGTGTATCTCAAACTGCATCTACTATTGCCGTTTCTAATCTGCAGATAATTCCTGCAACAGGTGGACAAATTACAGGTGGCGGTGAAATTCCACTCGCAGCTAATCCCCAACAAGCTGGAGCGAAATTTAACATTCAAGCTGAAGGAATTTCAGCAGATGCACTGGCAACTTCGTATGGCTTTACTCTCCCCACAACTATTGGTAATGTATCAGCAAAAGCTGCAATTTCTGGTTCACCAAGCGGTGGGAAACAACCTTTGGTGCTTGATATTGCCAGCGTTCAAGTAACGCCGCCAGCCGGAGGACAAGTCACCGCAAACGGTCAAGTTCAACTTGTCCCTCAAGGTAACGTTTCGTTAAATGTTCAAGCTCAAAATTTACCAGGAAATGCGATCGCCCAAGGTTATGGCGTTTCAGTTCCCTTCAATATTGGTGGTATCTCCGCCAACGCCAAAGTCTCTGGTTCTCTTGGTTCTGGTTCACTTGGTAAGCAGCCGTTACAAGTCAATATTGCCAGCGTTCAAGCCACGCCAGAAATCGGAGGCAAAATCACCGCAAACGGTCAACTTCAATTGGCACCTCAAGGCAGAGTTTCGTTAAATGTCCTAGCTCAAAATTTACCAGGTGATGCGATTGCCAAAGCTTACAAAGCTTCACCCAATTTTACCATTGGTAATATATCAGCAAACGCTAGGACTTTTGGCTCACTTGGTAATCTCCAAACAGTCGCACAGGTGCAAGCACCCACAGCCACTTATCCCACCACTGGGCAAGTTGTTGTAAATCAACAGGGTAATAGTATTCTCTTGCGAGATGCTGTTGCGAAAGTGGCAGGTAGTACAATTAGGGCGAGAGGTCAGCTAACACAAGGTCGCTGGCAAGCTTTTGTTAATGCACAGCAAATTCAATTGAATCGTTTTGCACAGGTACCACCCCAGCTTCAAGGGGGAGTCTTAAGCAGTCAGTTGAATTTATCTGGAACAACTGCTTCCTTTCAACCGTCAAACATTCAAGCTTCTGGACAAGCAAACCTCAGTGGTGTGGCAGGCGGTACGGTTAACGTCAGAAATATTAATCTTGATAACGGTCGCTGGCGGGCTTTTGTTAATGCACAGCAAATTCAGTTAAGCCGTTTTGCACAGGTACCAGCCCAGCTTCAAAAAGGAGTCTTAAACAGTCAATTGAATTTATCGGGAACCACCGCTTCCTTTCAACCGTCAACGATTCAAGCTTCTGGACAAGCAAATCTTAATGGTGTGGCAGGAGGTACGGTTAACGTCAGAAATATTAATCTTAATAATGGTCGCTGGCAAGCAGCTGCTAATATTTCTCAAGTTCAACTCAACCGTTTCTCCCAACAACTGCAAGGACGACTTAATAGCAACTTACAGTTAGCAGGAACAACTGAATCTTTTGCGCTTTCAAATATTCGAGTTGCAGGGCAAGTCGGCTTATCACAAGGGTTATCGCTGCTTGCACAACCAATCACAGCACAAGTTCAGTGGAATGGACAACAGATTATTCTTCAACGTGCAACTTCTCCCGGATTGAGTGCTAACGGTGTTGTTGCTGTTCAAGTACCAGAAACGGGTACACCTCAAGTGACTGGTTTCAATCTCAATGTCCAAGCGCGGAATTACAATCTCCAGAAAGCGAGCGGTAATCTTCCTGGTAAGATAGCGCTGAAAGGACAACTTGATTTTACTGGACAAGTTACAGGTACCCCAACAACTCCTAACGCTTCTGGAAACATCCGGCTGGAAAATTTAAATGTCAATAATTTAGCATTTGACCCAGTGTTAGCTGGGAATGTAAGATATCAGGGAGGGCAAGGAGGACAATTGCGACTGGCAGGTAGGCAAGACCAAGTTGCAGTTGATATTAGTCCGAACAATCGCCCAACTTCATTTTTATTCAGACGTGGTGAGGCAGTTGCAACCGGTAGAACTGAAGGAGACAACTTGCTCGTCAATGTGCGGAGTTTTCCTATCGCTCTTGCTGAGGGATTCATTCCTAACAATACGTTAAAACCCCTTGCAGGACAAGCATCTGCTAATTTAACCGTCAATCTTAATAACTATAGTGCGGTGGGAAATGTGGCGATCGCCAAACCCCGCGTCGGTCGAGTCACAGCAGACGAGTTTCGAGGTAATATCAGTTATGCCGATGGTGCTGCTAGCTTAACAAATGGTCAATTGCAGATAGGAGATGGCAGCATTGCCCTAAATGGAAATGTGCAAACAGGAAACAACCCTCAATTTAAACTCCAAGCTAACTTTGACCAAACGAAAATCCAAAGACTCCTAGAAGCATTCAACGTTTTTGACTTTGGGGATTTTGGTGGAGGGTTGCAAGGTCCAAAATTGGCGAGGGCAGAAGTTTTGCAAACAAAGCCTGTTACTTTGCCAGATGCAGATTTGCTAAAACAGCTAGAGTTTTTCTCAAAAATTGTCACCCTAATTGCACAACAGCAACAACAGCAAAATGAACCAACGACTTTGCCCACACTAGCAGAATTACAAGGTACTCTTAGTGGAGGAATTGAAGTCGCTGGTTCTTTACAGTCAGGGTTGAATGCTAGCTTTAATTTTGGTGGCAATAACTGGAAATGGGGCCAATACTCCATTAAAGATGTCATAGCCAGAGGCACTTTTGCAAATGGTATTGTGACATTATCACCATTCAGTGTGGACTTGAATCCAGGAGTTTTGGCTTACTCAGGACAATTAGGAACAGAACAACTGTCCGGACAGTTGCAAGTGACAAATTTACCTTTATCACTTGCACAGCCTTTCATAGACAAATTACCAGTTGATGTCACAGGGAATGTGAGTGCTGTCGCTACACTGGGTGGTAATTCAAAAGACCCCAGCGCGATCGGAGAATTGACACTGGTGGATGGTACGATAAATAAACAGCCAGTGCAGACAGGGCAATTAAATTTCAACTATGACAATGCTCGTTTGAATTTTGGCAGTACCTTGTTGTTAACTGGGACACAGCCTGTTAATGTTACAGGAAACATACCTTTTGCATTGCCCTTCGCTTCAGTTCAACCAGATAGCGATCAAATTAGGATCAATGCCAAAGTGCAGAATGAAGGCTTAACACTGTTAAACTTGTTTACCAATCAACAAGTCAGTTGGGTGGATGGTCTAGGGGAAGTTAATGTTGATATTCAAGGAACTTTAAAGCAGCCAATTATTAACGGAGTTGCCAGAGTCGATAATGCGACTATTGAAGCTCAAGCCTTAACTGAACCCTTGACAAATGTCACAGGAACGCTGCAATTTAATGGCGACACACTATTGGTTCAAGGTATTCAAGGGCAATACAATAAAGGTAACGTGACTGCTGCAGGAATTCTTCCCATTTTTGCAAATCGAGCAGCACAGCAGCAAGCTGCAACAAATCCCCTGACTGTGTCGGTGAACAATCTGAATTTGAAAGTTCAAGGGTTGTATCAAGGCGGTGTCACTGGTAATGTTGTCATTGGTGGAACAGCACTATCTCCTAATGTTGGTGGGAAAATTACGCTGAGTGATGGTCAAGTTGTCATTGGACAATCGAATACAGCCAGTACAAAATCATCAAGTGCAAAAAAGACAACCGATAATGCAATAAAGACTTTCACTGTCCAACAAACACAAACGGCACAATCTAACACACCTGATGGTACAACAACAACCTATGGCATAGAACCAGAAGGTACACAAGGTAACACCGCAGCCACCCCGACTCCACCAAATTTACCTGTAACGTTTAATAATTTACAGCTTGTTCTAGATAAAGGTATTCGTGTCTCCACTCAGCCGATACTCGGCGGGTTTGTACCAGGAGGGCAACTCAGTCCTTCTATACTCAGCTTTGACGCCAAAGGTGATCTGACTATCAATGGTCCATTAGCCAAACCTCGTCCCGAAGGAGTTATTCGTCTGACGGGAGGACAAGTGAACTTATTTACAACTCAGTTTACCTTAGAACGGGGCTACGAACAGACTGCAGAATTTACACCTAATCGAGGACTCGATCCCGAGTTAGATGTCCGGCTTGTGGCAATTGTACCAGAGGCAAGCGGGGCAACGAGTAATCGCATTTTGACCTCTCCTTTTTCTAGCGAAATTAGTGATGTTTCTGCAACTAACTTTGGGACTTTACGTACTGTTCGTGTTCGCGCCACAGCAACAGGACCAGCGAGTCGATTGTCAGCTGGTAATCTGGAACTAACTAGCGAACCTAGCCGCAGTGAAGCAGAAATTATTTCTCTGTTAGGCGGTTCTATTATTAATAGCTTCGGTCAATCAGACGCAACAACTGGAATTGCTACCCTAGCTGGTTCTACTATATTCGGTAGTTTGCAAGGAAGTATCACTGCGATCGGACAGGCGATCGGCTTTAGTGAATTTCGTATCTATCCTAGCTCTGTTTCTAAGCAGAGCAAAAATGAACGAGAAGCATCAAATTCAGTTCTCGGTTTGACAGCAGAAGGTGTATTTGATTTAAGTAAGAATTTCTCCGTTTCCCTATCGCGGGTTTTCTTAACCGATGAGCCTTTCCGTTATAACATTATCTATCGAGTCAATGATGATGTTCTTGTACGAGGTTCAACAAGTTTCTCAGACGACAGTCGTTTGCAACTTGATTATGAGACACGGTTTTAACTTGATTGTCCTCAGGTTCGTAGAATCCCTTTCCGCCGACAACACCGGAGGGTAGGGGTGGGGTGTAGGGGTGTAGGGGTGTAGGGGTGTAGGTGGCTTACGTTGTATTGACGGAGTTTTTTATATTCATTACACCCTTAACCTCCTCCTATTTCTTCCCCCTACCCCCTTATACCGTTTCACTTTAAGGTTGATACAAATAGGCAGCAGAGGAGCA